>CAZFCR010000156.1:0-7618 GCA_964517305.1 uncultured Akkermansia sp. | reverse complement strand
CATAGCATTGTCGATGGTTACACCTTTTTGCATCGCCAGTTCGTTGTCAATCTCGATCTCATACTGGGGGTAGTTGGCGCTGAAAAAAGTAAATAAGCCGCTCAGTTCAGGGCGTTTTGAAAGCGCACTCATAAATTCATTCTTAACACTTTCGAGTTGCTGGTAATCGCCGCTGTTGGTTTTGTCTAAAAGCTGTAAGGCGAATCCGCCTGCTGCACCGAATCCGGGCACAGCCGGCGGATCAAAAAATTCGATGGTCGCGCCTGGAATTTCTTTTGCCCGTTGTTCAAGTTCATGTATAATTTCTGTTACGTTGTGTTTTCGCTGCGACCAGGGTTTGAGGTTGATGAGGCAGGTACCGGCATTGGAGCCACGTCCTTCGGTAAGTACTTCATAACCCGCAATAGATGAGACAGACTGCACGCCCTCAATTTCAAGGATGATCTTAACAAGTTTGTTCGACAAGTCATTAGTGCGTTCAAGTGTTGTACCCGGCGGGGTTTGTATAATGGCATAAAGCATTCCCTGGTCTTCTGCGGGGATAAATCCTGATGGCAGATGCCTGCTGGCTAAAAAGATCCCCAGCAAAAAAACTGCTATCATGCCTGTTGTAATTAACTTCCGGTGTGCGATCAGTTTGAGCAATGACACATATTTTCCTGTCAGTTTTTCAAACAGCATGTTAAACGAATCAATAAAACGGTTGAATCGGTTTCTTTTCCTTTCCTTGCCATGTGTGTTCTTAAGAATCATCGCGCAAAGAACCGGCGTTACGGTAAGTGCAACTATTCCCGATAAAATAATCGAAGTGGCCATTGTGATTGAGAATTGCCTGTAAAAAGTGCCCACAGGGCCCGTCATAAACGAAACGGGCACAAAAACGGATACCATGAGGAGCGTAATGGCTATCACAGCACCGCTTATTTCACCAATTACTTTTTTCACCGCGCGATAGGGCGAAAGGTGTTCTTCGGCCATTTTAGCATGAACCGCCTCCACGACGACGATGGCGTCATCAACTACAATTCCGATTGCCAGTACCAGAGCGAACAAGGTGATCATGTTGATGGAAAGGCCGAAAAGCTGAATAAAGATAAATGCTCCAACCAGAGAAACAGGGACGGCCAGCGTGGGTATCAGCGTAGACCTCCAGTCGCCGAGAAATAAAAAGACAACAAGTGCAACCAGAAAAAACGCGTCGCGCAGCGTGTGCAGCACGTTTTCAATTGAAGCATCAAGGAAACCTGATACATCATAACTGATCTCATAATCCATTCCCGGAGGAAAAGTGGTTTTTAGTTCCTCCAGTTTTTCCTTCACCTGTTTAATTACCTCGCTGGCGTTGCTGCCGTAAGTTTGTTTGATAACAATGGCGGCTGAAGGAAGCCCGTTCATGCTTGAATAAATGTCGTAGTACTCGCTGCCAAGATCAACTCTGGCAATATCTTTTAAGCGGAGCATCTCACCATCTGCATTGGCCCGTACAATCACATTTTCGTATTCTTTCGGATCGTCATAACGGTCAGGATAGGTGAGAACATATTCCAGCGCTTCCGCCTGCCGGCTATCGCCCCGCCCGATCCTGCCGGCTTTTCCGATAACACTCTGCCCGTTCATGGCCTCCATTACCTCATCCGGCGAAATATTGTAAGCCCTCATGCGTTCAGGATTCAGCCATACACGCATGGCATACTGCCGGCTCCCCAGAATCCGAACCTGACCAATTCCATTAATGCGCTGAATTTCAGGCACCATGTTAACGCCGGCGTAGTTAAACAGAAACTTCATGTCTGCATTTTTATCCGTACTGTACAGATTTACGTACATCAGCATGCTTGGGATCACCGGCGTAACAATAACACCTTCACGTTGTACAAGGGGAGGTAAGCGGTTTGTAACCTGTTGCACGCGGTTTGAAATCTGCACCAGGGCCTGGTTGATATCGGTGCCGGGTTCAAATATCACCTGGATGTTGGCTTCACCCGCGCTCGTCGCGTCAGATGTCATATAACGCATGCCCCAGGCGCCGTTGATTGACTGTTCGAGTGGAATAATCACGGATTCGGCCAGAGATTTGGCACTCGCGCCCGGATAAGAAGCGCTCACCATTACCATGGGAGGTGCCACTTCAGGGAACTGTGATGTAGGCAGTGTTTTAATGGCGATGAGGCCAAGGAAAAGAATCACCAGCGAAATGACAATGGCCAGCACGGGCCTTTGAATGAATTTATTGAACATAGATTTTTTTTTGCTTATTCAACATAAATTTTGAGTTTAGGCAGAACTGTTTCCGGCCTTTCGTAGGTGTACGTTATTTTATCACCATTCTTTACTTTCCTGATCCCTTCCAGTATGATGCGTTCGTTTTCTTTCAGGCCATTTTTCACAACGTACAGGTCTGGAAATTCAGATGCGACTGTAATTTCTCTCTGATGCACCAGGCTATCTTTGTCAACAACAAATACATAAAGTTTTTCCAGTACCTCGAAGGTTGCTTTTTGAGGAATGATGAGTGCATGCCGGAGCGGAACCCTCATCTGCACATTCCCTGTTTCTCCATGTCGCAGAAGTCTTTCAGGGTTTGGAAAGGTAGCCCTGAATGCGATATTCCCCGTTTCGTTATTAAAATCTGCTTCAATGGTTTTCACAATCCCTGAATAAGGGAACAATTCATTATTTGCCATCATCAACCGCACTTCTTCCATGTTTTTGTTTTCGGCGTGCATTTTAAAGTCGAGGTATTCGGCTTCTGGAACATTAAAATAAACCCACATTTCGCTGTTGTCAGAGAGCGTCGTAAGTAAGTCGCCTTCATCAACCAGACTGCCGAGTCTTACCTGAAAATGATCCATGATACCAGTGAACGGCGCTCTTATGTCGGTAAACTGCAGGTGGACCTGGGCAAGCGAGAGTTGCGCAACCGCTTTGTCATACCTGGCTTTAGCCATTGCCAATTCGTTTTTTGAAACAACTTCACTGTCTGATAATTTTTTGGTATTGAGATATTCAATTTCAGCGAGCCTGGCTTCGGCCTGCGCCTTTTGTTGCTCAGCCTGGTACACAAGCGGCATAATTTTAAACATCAGCTCCCCTTTTTTTACCAGCTGGCCCTCGTCTACAAAAATTTCCTGCAGATAGCCGCGTTCCATGGCCCGCAGTTCAATGTGTTGCGCCGATCTGATGAGGCAAACATAATTTTTTACCGTTGCAGTGTCCTTCGTTAATGGGCTTGTGACCTGAAAAACAGTGTCCTGTTCCTGATGGTGTTGGTTGGAGTGGCAACTGGTGAATGATAAAACACCAGCGCAGAATAGAAAAATAAGTAACTTTTGCATCCTGATTTTAATTGGTTGATAATTAATCCGGCACGCCTGCGAAACAGGGTGATGCCAAAAACTGAAAGGTTCTTAAGATAAATCAGACAATACAGAGCATCTGAACTCTATTTGTTTACTGAAGAAGGGGAATAAAATTAAACCCTTTGAGAGGGACTGTTATCAGATCCGGAAGTTGCGGATCGCCTTGAATATACTTTGGGAAGTAAGTTGTTTTGATCCGGGAAAGCAAAGGCCCTGCATGGTGAGCCCATTATCGCGACCAAATGAGAGAATAAAAGGCAAACAAACAGCAATACCGGCCAGTTCATTTTCATGATCGGTTTCGTATTCTGTTTTTTCTGAGATTTGAGCCAGCGATCCCGCCATGCCCGTGTTGTGACTGCTGGAAACAGTAGTGTGTTGTTTATCTGACTTTACAATTGAACTGGAAGTAAAGAGCCAGCTGAGTGCAAAGAGGAGCAGAGAGCCGATAAACAAAGTCAGGTTGCATTTGCAGATTATGTTTAACTTCTTTTCCAACAGGGAACAAATTTAGTGGATTAAATAATTCAAAACGACCGTCAATCGTTTTATTT
The DNA here is from genome assembly GCA_964517305.1 of uncultured Akkermansia sp. GTDB lineage: Bacteria > Bacteroidota > Bacteroidia > B-17B0 > Aurantibacillaceae > Aurantibacillus. Next base: position 3,705 of record CAZFCR010000156.1, on the reverse strand, counting down.
AACAACTTTTTTTCATGCCACGATAAATGTAGTATATTATTAAGTGGCATTGACCCGTTTAAACCTTGCTAAAGCTGTTCGGGGTTTACATAAATATTATTTATGCGTAGTATTAAAAATATAAATAAAAATATATGACTCCATCGCTGCAATTTTGTCGCTGAAAATTTTATAAAACCAAATATGAAAATAACAGTAGCAAAAGGAGACGGGATCGGACCGGAAATTATGGACGCAACCCTGTCGATTATTATGGCTGCAGGAGCCAAAATTGAGATTGATGAAATCGAAGTGGGTGAGAAGGTTTATTTAGCCGGTAACACTTCGGGAATCAGCAATGAATCCTGGGACACGATAAGGAAAAACAAAGTTTTTTTAAAAGCGCCTATCACCACCCCACAGGGTGGGGGATACAAAAGCCTGAATGTTACCACACGCAAATTTCTGGGTCTGTATGCCAATGTACGGCCTGCAATTAGTCTGCACCCGTTCATCAGCACCAAACATCCAAAGATGAACATTGTTATTGTGAGAGAAAATGAAGAAGATCTTTATGCGGGAATAGAACACCAGCAAACAGATGAGGTGGTGCAGTGCTTAAAACTGATTAGCCGGCCCGGATGTGAAAAGATTGTGCGATATGCCTTTGAGTACGCAAAACAACAAAAGCGGAAAAAGGTGACCTGTTTTACAAAGGACAATATTATGAAACAAACCGATGGACTGTTTCATCAGGTTTTTGACGAAATAGCAAAAGAGTATCCTGAGATTGAAAATGAGCACTGGATCATTGACATTGGTGCGGCTAAAATGGCTGATACACCTGAGGCATTTGACGTGATTGTAATGCCGAATTTATACGGCGATGTACTCAGCGATGTTGCTGCCCAGATAGCGGGTTCGGTGGGCCTTGCGGGATCTGCAAATATCGGAGAGGAATGTTCGATGTTTGAAGCCATTCATGGATCTGCGCCACGACGTGCCGGTCAGAATCTGGCCAACCCTTCGGGCCTTTTACAGGGGGCAATTCTCATGCTGAATCACATTGGGCAAACTGAGGTTGCCGAAAAAGTTCAGAATGCCTGGCTGAAAACAATCGAAGACGGAATTCATACCTATGATATTTTTAAAGCAGAAACAAGTAAAAAAAAGGTGGGTACAAAAGAGTTTGCAGAAGCTGTTATTGCCAACCTCGGTTTGAAGCCTTACGTTTTGTCGCCGGTATCTTATGCAGGGAGCACTGCCTTAAAACTTCCAAGGTACACACGCAGGTTGCCTGCAAAAAAAGAGCTGGTGGGAGTCGATCTTTTTGTTCACTGGAATGGCTCCAATCCTGATGAACTGGCGACTCAGGTCAAAGCGATTGAATCCACGGGAGTCGGTCTTACCATGATAACAAACCGGGGTATAAAGGTGTGGCCCGATGGGTTCAAGGAAACGTTCTGTACCGACCATTGGCGGTGTCGCTTTAAAGCGTCGGGGGAGGACGGCTTGCAACAAACAAAGGTGATTGACCTCCTGAGAAAAGCGGCAGATCATCAAATTGACGTCATCAAAACAGAAAATCTTTATTCTTTTAACGGTAAAAATGCCTTTTCGTTAGGACAGGGCCAATAAAATCAGGAAAATGAACATACAACTTATACAGGGTGAATTTGATACCCGCGATGCACTGGACCTGATCGCGCAAATGCTACAGGTGAAAATTAGTTATCACGAAACTAAAATATTAACCAGCAACCACGAGGAAGACATAAAGCACCGGGAGTCAAGGATCAAAGCGCTTCAAAAAGCGCTTTATGATGTGAGAAACCAGGTTTCATCAGCGCAGGGAAATATCAAGTTAAATGCGGAAATAAATATTGAACGATGAGGTGATGATTAAAAACTCCTGCGCTTTAAGGGCACTCGCACTGTTTTCAGTAGTGAAATGTCAATGAAGCCAGGAGTTTTTTTCGACTTGTCAACTGTCGCAATCATACAAGGCGACTTAGTAAAAACGAAGACAGAAATCCCATCACTGTAATAATTCCTGTAAGATCATGCACTTCTTCATATGCTTCTGGAATCATTGTGCTGCTCAGCATGGCCAGAATCCCTCCCGCCGCAAATGCGATGGTAGCGGATATTATTGCCGGTTCGAATCCTGAAAACAGGGTATACCCTGCAAAAGCACCGACTCCCGAAAGCAACATAATCACAAGCCAGATACTAAAAATGTAGCGCACGGATCTCCCTGCTTTTTTCATTCCCGAGGTGCTGGAAAGAGCCTCTGGTATATTTGAGAGAAAAATAGCAATTACAGTAGCGAGACTCACCTTGGAACCTTCGATCATGCTCGCGCCAATTGCTATTGATTCAGGGATTCCGTCTACCAGCGCACCAACAGCTATTGCTGTACCACTGCCACTTTTGTGTTTTTCGAGAAGTTGCTGGGTGCCCGATCTTTTTCGGTGTTGTGCTCCGCGACGATTAAGAAAAACATTGGCAATTGTGTATATAACCGCACCCGAAATAAAGCCTAAACACGATGAATAGATGTCGCCTGTTTTATATGCTTCGTCCATTAGATCAAATGCCAGAGCAGAGATCAATACACCACTGCCAAATGCCATTACCATTCCTGTAACATGGGAAGAGACTTGCCGGTAGTAGCCCAATAAAGCACCCGCAAGCAGCGCTGAGCCAGAAATCAGCCCCCAGAGAGTAGCTGTTACAGCGGGATGAATATTTTGAAATATCTCGATGATCTTTTTCTTAGCAATCTATGGACCAGTTAATAAAGCGCGAAGCTAATGACTGATATAGAATTCCACTTCCTTATTCAAAGGTGTGAAAAAAATAATAGAGTGGCTTTTATACTTTTCTTTCAGTTTTTAAACCGTTTTATTTTTTACCAGCTGTTCACAAGGATCAGATTCTTGCTTTTCTGGTGCCTGCACTGGCCTTACCTCAGATCGTACATTATCTGATCGACGGGTTTATTTGGAGAGTAAAAAAGCACAACTCGTATGATTGTTAAATCCTGATGCCTACTCCAAAAAAAATCCCGGAACCACTGTCCCGGGATTTTTGATTTAATTAAAATAAACAGGTGTTAGTCCCTGATCAGTTTTTTTGCGTAGGTAGACTGACCTGAACTTACTTTTAAAATGTAAACACCTTTCGCCATTGTTTCGGTGTTGATGTTGATTTCCTGAGCGGAAGAAGTGGTGCTGTACACATTTTTACCGTCAAGGCTGAGGATGGCGATGTTAACTACAGCTTCGGTTTTATTGAGTAACCACAATTCTCCTGCAACAGGATTCGGATAAAACGAAAGTTGGTTCGCCAGGTTTTTCTCATCGGCTAAGCCTGTTGGAATACTTGTATACAATGGTAAAGGGATGAGTGTGCCTCCTGAAGGCAATGCCACCCAAAGACCGAAACCCGCGCCGTTGCTGTTGGCAGAAGGATCAAGGAAACCACTTGCAAGAACGGTGATGGCCGATCCGGAAAGATTAAGTGTGTTTAGAGGCGCGAGGTAACTTGCAATGGTAGTGGTTACGGCAGCGTCGGTTACATGCAGGGTGTAGTCGCCCGCGCTGGTGTTGGATGGTAATTGCAGATAGCCGGCTGAGTTATAGCTCGGGTACGAAAGGTTAGCCACGATTGTTCCTGCTCCGGTAGCGCCGCAAACTCAGACCCTGTCCCAGCCTGAATCTA
>CAZFCR010000155.1:386-7625 GCA_964517305.1 uncultured Akkermansia sp. | reverse complement strand
AAGGCACACCCCAGAAACGGGAGCGCGACAGGTTCCAGTCGAGCGCGTTCTCGAGCCAGTTACCAAAACGACCTGTACCTGTAGATTCAGGTTTCCAGTTCACCTGTTTGTTCAGCTCAACAAGTTTTTCGCGGTTATCGGCCACCTTTACAAACCAGCTGTCGAGCGGGTAATACAATACCGGTTTATCTGTTCTCCAGCAATGCGGGTAACTGTGTTCGTAGGTTTCTTTTTTAAACAGCTTGCCTTCTTCCTGCAGCTTCAGCACAATGCGTTCATCCACGCTCAGGTATACTTTCAGTTCTTTTATCTTATTGTTGGATTCAAGAACTTCTTTTTGTTTTGCGAATTCGGTTTTCTTTTCTTCTTCGCTGAGATACGCCTCTTTTACAAATTCTTCTCCGTAAAGGAAAACACCATCATTTATTTCAGCAGTGAAACGGCCGCGTTTATCTACCAGTGTCAGTGAAGCAACACCATTGTCTTTGGCCACTTTAAAGTCATCGGCACCGAAGCTTGGCGCTATGTGCACAATGCCCGTACCATCGGTGGTGGTTACAAAATCGCCTGCAAGTACTGAAAACGCTTTGCCTTCGGGTTTTACAAAAGGCAATAGCTGTTCGTATTCACAACCAACAATATCAGAACCTTTTAATTCTCTGATCACCGAAAAAGGAATGTTTTTATCGCCCGCTTTATATTCAGCGGCCTGAAGTGCGGCATTTTTTTCCGGAAAATATTTGTTCAGAAGGTCTTTCGCCAGTATCACCACTACCTGCTCGAGTTCTTTTCCTTTTACGGGATGCGGATGAAATGTTTTTACAGCCACATAATCGATGTCTTTTCCAACCGCTAATGCAGTATTGGAAGGAAGAGTCCAGGGTGTGGTGGTCCATGCCATAAAATAAACGTTGCCCTGCTCCTGAAGTGAAGCGCCGTTGATTTTACCAGCATCTTTTGATAACTTAAACATCACCACCGCCGTGCGGTCCTTTACATCGCGGTAACAACCGGGCTGATTAAGTTCAGCCGAAGAAAGTCCGGTGCCCGCTGCCGGCGAATAGGGCTGGATGGTATAACCCTTGTAAAGCAGATTTTTTTTGAACAGATCCTGTAGCAGCCACCACACACTTTCAATGTATTTGTTGTCGTAGGTAACATAAGGATGTTCCATGTCGACCCAGTAACCCATACGCGCCGTGAGCTCGCGCCACTGGTCGGTATATTTCATTACCTCCTTGCGACAGGCCTTGTTATAATCTTCTACAGAAATAAATTTTTTACTGTTTTTGTTCCCGATGTCTTCTTTGGTGATGCCCAATGTTTTTTCAACACCGAGTTCAATCGGCAAACCGTGCGTATCCCAGCCGGCTTTGCGTTTCACCTGGAAACCCTGGAGCGTTTTAAACCTGCAGAAAATATCCTTGATGCTGCGCGCCATCACGTGGTGAATGCCGGGCATGCCGTTGGCGCTGGGCGGACCTTCATAAAAAACCCAGGGCGTTTTTCCCTCACGCGTGGAAATTGATTTTTCAAAGGTCTGATCGGTCTCCCAGAAACTGAGTATCTCTTTGGAGATCTGCGCCAGATCCAATTTTTTATGTTCGGGGTACTTCATTTTTATTTCGCTAATTGAATTCCTTTAAGTATCAGCGCAAAACACAAGAACCGTTTTTTTATTGCCTGAACTCTTTAAAAAAGGAGAGCGAATTTACTAAAAAACCCTGAGTAAATAAGCAAAATAAGGATTTAATACCGCCGGAGAGCGACAGAATAAATTAAACCCGGAAGGAGAGGAAATTACATGCCGCTGCTGAAGTGACTCATGCTTTCGCGCTTCATAGGAGGCACGTTAAGAACAGGGATCGGACTCAGCTCAACGATCTTATGACCAAGTGCCCCGCTGAACATTTCGCCAATGCTCAGGTCTTTCTGGTTGATCTGGATGATGAGGTCACAATCGTTCTTTACAGCGTACTCAACAATGGCTTCTGCCGGCTTGGTGCTGGGAAGTGAACGGTTGGTACAATGTACGCCTTCGGCCTTGATGAATTTTTTAACCTGCTGCAGGTAAGGAAGCAATTTGTTTTCGTACTCGTCGTCGTTTGGTTTAAAAACTGAAACAATACGGATGTCGGCCTTAAAATAATGCGCGAGCTGAACGGCGAAAGACACTTTTTCGCGGCTTTCAGGCGTCAGATCAAAAGGCATAACAATGTTTTTGCAGGTATCCCTGTTTTCAGTTGAACGAACGGTGATAACCGGACAAGTAGCGCTGGTTAAAAACTTAGGAACGGTGATGCCGCCTCCGAATAAACCAGATTTAAATTTTGCATTTTCATCAAGCGCGAGCACTACCAGCGAGCACGACAGCTCTTCTGCTTTTTTATTGATTGTTTCGTACAGTTCTCCTGTTACGTTGAGTGTTTCCACTGCCAGGCCACTTTCATCGCGGGTGGCTTCAGCAAGTTTCTCAAGATCATCTTTCCTGTCGTTGTCGCTTCCTGCGGAAACGTGCATCAAAATGAGTTTTGATTTGGTGAATTTAGCGAGATTGTATGTTTGCTTTACAGCAATATATGACTGCTTGGAAAAATCAATGGGAATTAAAATAGATTGGTTTTCTTTAATAATCATATTGATGCATTTGGGCCTTAAATTATGAAAAAATTTCTGACAAATGTTAAATTTTACACAAAAATGTACAATTTGTTCATATTATACGGGGCCTCCACGGAAAGGTTATAAATAAAGTACAATTTTAAACAACTGACAATCCAGCACTTATAAAGTGGTTTCTTAATCAATGGTGGCCATTACCTTTAACTCGATGGCAATGGGTGTGGGTAATTTGTTTATCTCAATAGTTGTGCGGCAGGGCGGATTTTTTTCAAAATACTGAGCCCAGATCTTATTGTAAACGGGGAAATCATCTTTCATATTTGTAAGGAAAACAGTGACGTCAACTATCTTATCCCAACTGCTGCCGGCGTCTTCAAGAATATAACGGATGTTACGAAACACACTGTGGCACTGCGCTTCTATATCGTAAGAAACAATTCTACCCTGTTCATCTAGCTCAACACCAGGAATTTTTTTACTTCCGCGTTCACGTGGACCCACGCCACTGAGGAATAAAAAATTGCCGACCCTGCGGGCGTGCGGATAAAGGCCTACCGGTTCCGGGGCTTTCGATGAATCAACTGTTTTGTTATCAGACATAAGTAAAAAAGTATGGCTGCAAATTTAACTATATTCCCACGAATGCGGTTTATAAGGGAAATTATAATCGTATTTTTGAACGATCAGAACAGCCTCTTTATGAACATTAAACAACTTTATACCAATTGCCTGGCACAAGGCGCCTATTATATTGCCCACAAGGGTGAAGCTGCCATTATTGACCCGCTGCGGGAAACCGGTCCTTATATCAACCTGTTGAAGGAAAACGGGGATAAACTGAAATACATTTTCGAAACCCACTTTCATGCTGATTTTGTAAGCGGGCATGTTGATCTGGCGAAAGATACGAATGCTACCATTGTTTTTGGTCCCCAGGCGCAAACCGCATACAAAAGCCATATTGCCAGCGATGGTGAAGAGTTCCGTATCGGTGACCTTCGCCTCAAAGCCCTGCACACACCCGGTCATACGCTTGAATCGACCTGTTATTTGCTTTCTGACGAAAACAACAAACCACTTTGCCTGTTCAGCGGCGATACGCTGTTCATAGGAGATGTGGGCCGTCCCGATCTTGCCATCAAATCAGACCTCAGCCAGGAAGACCTGGCCGGTATGTTATACGACAGCCTTCGCCATAAAATCATGCCTTTGCCAGACGATATCATTGTTTATCCAGCGCACGGTGCCGGTTCGGCATGTGGTAAAAACATGAGCAAAGAAACCTCCGACACGCTCGGCAATCAGAAAAAAACCAATTACGCGCTCAGAGACATCAGTAAATCCCAGTTCATTAAAGAACTCACAGAGGGCATCCTTCCACCCCCGCAATACTTCGCGAAAAACGCGGCGCTTAACAAAACAGGTTATCAGAATTTTAATGAAGTGATGGCCAAAGGCTCAAAAGCCCTTGATGCTGCCACTTTCGAACAACTCGCTTCACAGCCGGGGGTGATTATTCTTGACGTAAGAAAACCTGAAGAATTTGCGGCCGGGCACATTCCGGGTTCATTGTACATTGGGCTCGACGGTCAATTCGCGCCCTGGGTAGGCACACTTATTCACGATCTGCAAAATCCTCTGTTACTGGTTACTCCGGAGCAACGAGAAGAAGAAACCATCATGCGCCTTTCGCGTGTAGGTTATGATAACTGCCTTGGATTCCTCAATGGAGGCGTTAAAGCATGGGAACAATCGGGTCGTGAGATCTCGCGCATCAACAGTATCAGTCCAGGTGAATTTGCCGGACAATATGGTACCGGCCCCGTTACCCTTGATGTACGCAAACCCGGAGAGTTCGATGCCGGTCACCTGAAACAGGCCAGCAGCAGGCCGCTTGATTTTATTTTTGAATGGATTGGCAAACTCGATAAGAACGGCCAGTACCTTGTGCATTGTGCAGGGGGCTACCGCAGCATGATAGCGGCTTCCATCATGAAAAAAGCCGGCATCAGCAATCTGACCGACGTACAGGGTGGTTTCGGCGCCATCAGCAAAAACGACACCTTTAAAGACCAGATCATCAGCGCGCCGGTAAAAGCCTGAACCAACAGGCATTTTATTTTTTGTACTTTTAAAACATGTTTGATTCCCTCGAATTAATTGACAGGGCTCTTCTGCTCAGGATCAATTCACTGCACCACCCTGCACTGGATATTTTTATGTGGTACATGAGCAAAACACTTCCAACAATTATGCTGGTATTTGCGGTAGCCTTTACGGTTTACCGGAAATTTAATCCGCGCAAAGCGCTCGAGTTTCTTGTGAGCTGCGCCATTGTATTTGCCTGCACCGATCTTTCTTCCAACGCCTTTAAACACGGCATCAAACGTTACAGGCCTACCCACAACCTTGAAATAAAAGAACAGGTTCGTATTGTCAACGCGTACTCCGGCGGAAAATATGGTTTTTTTTCAGGGCACGCTGCCAATACCTTTGGTGTGGTCACCTTTATGTTTCTTTGCGTGAACTGGATCAGCAGGCGTTACCGCTGGCTTGTTTTTATCTATCCCTTTGTGGTGGTGTACAGCAGGATGTACCTTGGCGTGCATTACCCGAGTGATATTCTCGCCGGCATCATTGATGGCGTTTTATTCGGGTGGCTTGGTTTTATGGTAACCAACAAATATTTTCTGAAATTAGATGAACAGGGCATACAATAGTATATTTCTTTTCCTGTTGTGCGTGAGTTTCACAGCCCAGGTACCCGATACGGATATCTGGCTCTTTGATCTGTCCACAAAAAAAGACAAAAGCGTAGTGCCTGAAAACCCAAGAAATATAAGCAACCGGAAAGGCTACGATAACCAGCCTTCATTTTCGGCAGACGGCAAACAAATTTACTACGCCAGCATGCAGGGCACACAGACCGATATTTATTGTTACGACATCCGCAAAAAAAAACAAACGCCCGTCAGTAAAAGTTCCGAAAGTGAATATTCTCCCGTGTTATGGCCGGGCGGGCCTTATCTTTCGGCTGTAGTTGTAGAAAAAGACAGCGCGCAAAAGATCCACCTCGTTGATCCGCAGACCGGTGCCACGCACAAAGTGCTGCCGTACGATTCTGTTGGTTATTGCAGTTTTCTGAACGCAGATACCCTAGTGATCTATAAACTTACGCAGCCCCACTCCCTGCGTGTGATTTACGGTGACGAAAAAGAACACTGGATCTGTGATTCGCCGGCACGCAGTTTTCCGGCCACTTCGAGACACGCATTCGTATACGGCATCAAAGATTCAACAAGCACCACTTTTTTCAGATACGATCTTTTCCTGCACAAAGCCATTGAACTGACACAGCTGAACAGCGTTTGCGAAGATTTTACCTATCACGAAACCTACGGGCTCGTGCGTGCTGAAGGCGCACAACTTTACCGGTACAACGAAGTTAAAAAACAGTGGTCGGTTTTGTTTGACCTTCGTTTTTCAGGAATAAAAAAAATCAGCCGCTTCCGGTTCTCACCCGAAAACAAACGACTGGTAGTGGTAGACAACTTATAAACGCCGTTTTGATCATTGCCATTTTATACGCCATTTTATTCACCTGGCTCATTTACAGGAACGGTTTGTTCGGTCTTTTCAGAGCCGAACAACCTGGCCGCAGGCTGCTTGCCGCTGTGTTTGCAGTGAAACTGGTTGCTGTACCTGTTTTCTGGTTCAGCTACGAAAAAATGTACGGCGGGCTCGCACTGTTTGACACCGGCAAATTTTACAACGATGTACAGGTGATCTTTAATTGCGGCCTTCAGCATCCCTGGGAATTCTTTAAACTGATGATCGGAGTGCAGAACGAAAACACCGCGTTCAGCGACCTTTGTCTTTCCGGCACAGTGAACTGGGACAACGGCACGGTAAAAGATTTCCTGTACAACGATAACCGTGTACTCATCCGCATCCATCTGCTGCTGCATTTTTTTGCCTTTAATTCGTATGCCGCGCATGCCGTGTTCAGCTGCCTGATGAGTTTTATCGGCTGCTACAGGATCTTTATCGCGCTAAAAGGTTTTTTCCAGGAAAAAGAAACAGCGCTGCTGCTGGTGCTTTGCCTGTACCCGGCCCTCTGGTTTTACACAGGCGGATTTTTAAAAGAAGGCCTCACACTGATGTTACTTGGATGCCTGGTATACGAAATGAAGGTATTTTTTTCACGTGGACTTTCGTGGCGGAGTTTGTTCTTATTACTGCTGCTGCTGCTCGCTGTGTTTCTGAAACCTTACCTGCTTTTACTCAGCGCTCTGAGTTTCGGTTTGTTTTTTTTCCTGTATTATTCAGGTGCGCGGCGCAAAACCATTTCATTTTTTGTTCTCACTGCTACGGTTATTCTGCTGCTGAATGTAGCCTCTCTATATTTCAAAAAACGCAGTCTGCGCGATGCAGCCCTGAGGCAAAGACATCTTTTTGCCGGCGCCGCGCGCGGCGGTATTTTTCTGATCAAAGACGACCGCTACCTGCGACTGGATTATGATACCACGCTGATAAAACCTGTCCGTGATTCAGTTTACACCATACGCGCAGGCGTACCGTACACTTATCATGAAGACGCCCATCACCTCGACACCC
>CAZFCR010000155.1:0-376 GCA_964517305.1 uncultured Akkermansia sp. | reverse complement strand
GCAAACAAGGACACGCTCAGCGAATACCATCTGGATTACATGAATCCGCCCGGCCGTTCGAACCTTGAAGTAATTCCCGGCGAGAAGATCTGGCAATTGTTGCCAAAAGCCGTTGTGCAGTGTTTTACAAAACCCTTCTTCAGCGGAGGTTTTAACCTGATGAACCTGGCCGCTTCTGTCGAAAACCTGCTCCTCATTCTGGCACTGTTATTTATTTCAGGCGCTTTGATCCTGAGCAGCAAAAAAAAGTTTCTGCCCGTTGTGCTGTTGTTCTTCGCGCTAAGCACCTGTCTGCTGGTCACCATTACCAGTCCGAACACCGGGGCCATTTTCAGATACCGTGCACCTGCGGCGGTATTTATCATTGTTACTGCGC
>CAZFCR010000154.1:0-7636 GCA_964517305.1 uncultured Akkermansia sp. | reverse complement strand
TCGCTAGTCATCAGATCGCTCGGGGTCCAGTCTGCATTACAATGGATAAAGGAAAAAGAGTATTGTTTCTGATCAGCATCCAGATCATCAAAACTCAGTTCGAGCTGCATGCCGCCACGCAGTGGAATTACCGGCGGCGCGTATTCCCAGGTGCTCTCGTGGAACTGAACGGTGCGGATGTTGGATTTGTAAACGTAGTCATCATACTTTAAAACGTTGTCGTTTACATAGTCATCATCCTGCGCACTCAGCAGCAGAGGAAAAGAAAAGAGCATTAAAAAACGGAGTGTCCCGGTCATATTTTCAAATATAACGAATGTGTTTTTTTGAAAACGCCGGAAGATGGTAAATATTGTAAAAATGCGAATGAAACCGGGCAAAACCGGCTATTTCTTAACAGGAAAAAGTCGCACGCGGCTTTCTTCGTTGCGAAGCAGCCTTTTGATGTTTTTGCGGTGGGTGATGATGAGCAGAATGGCCACCACAATAGAGAATACCATCAGGATGGGATTGTCGTTACCCAGGATCAGATTCAGGATAACGGGAAATGTAAGGCCTGCAATCATGGATGAAAGTGAAACAATGCGGGTGCTGAAGAGAACGGTTAAAAATACAAGTAGAGCCAGGGCGCATGAAAAGGGAACGATACACACCACGATACCCAGCATGGTAGCAACGCCTTTGCCACCCCTGAAGCCCGCAAAAACCGGGAAGATATGGCCCATGAGCGCGGCTACGCCCAGGCCGAGCTGCAGGTTGATGAATTCATCACTCTGATTCTCAAATCCGCTGAACCAGGCCAGCGCTACAGCCGCGGTGCCTTTTAAAATATCAATGATGAGCACCGGAATGCCTGCCCCACGGCCAAGCACCCTGAAGGTGTTGGTGGCACCAGCGTTACCGCTTCCGAATTCACGGACATCAATGTTGTAAAATGCTTTTCCTATCCAGACTGAGGTAGGAATGGAACCGAGTAAATAGGCTATGAGTAGAAGTACGGCGATCAATGTTTTGTAAAAGTTACAAGTATAACAAATCTAAATATTATTTATAAAAAATAAAGCACTTAAACTTTTTTTCACAAAAGAATAAGTGCTTTAAATATAGTGTTTTATGCTTAGTAAGCGCCTTTTAATTTAACACCCTGCTCCAGTTTCTGGAGGGCAGTAATGTAGGCACCGATGCGCATGCTTGTTTTGTAGTTCGAGGCATTGTTCCAAACCGCTTCAAATGCAATTTCCATTTTAAGGTCGTGTTTGGAATTTACTTCTTCTTCTGTCCAGTAATAACCTGCTTTGTTTTGTACCCACTCAAAATAACTTACAGTTACACCGCCTGAGTTGGCAAGGATATCAGGCACACAGATGATTTTCTTTTCAACGAGGATAGGATCAGCCTCAGGCGTTGTAGGTCCATTCGCACCTTCAACAATCAGTTTTGCCTGGATCTTTGGAGCGTTTTCTTCGTTGATCACGTTTTGCAGAGCTGCAGGAACAAGTACATCGCATTTGCTGATGAGCAGTTCGCTGTTTTTAATTTCCGTGCCGCCGGTAAATCCTTTTAAGTTACGGTTGTTTTTAGCTGCGTATTCAATGGCAGCATTGATGTCAATGCCATTTTCGTTGTAATAAGATCCGCTGTGATCGCCGATACCAACTACTTTAATGCCTTTTTCAACCAGCAGACGGGCAGCGTGGGAACCTACGTTTCCGAAACCCTGTACCACTGCGGTTACTTTTTTGGGGTCCATGTTCATTTTTTTCAGGGCTGCAAGGGTGTTCACCATTACACCGCGACCGGTAGCCGCGTCTCTTCCCAATGAACCTCCAACGGCAACAGGTTTTCCGGTGATCACACCAGGACTGTCTTCGCCGGTATTCTTATTAAACTCATCAAGGATCCAGGCCATCTCGCGACCGCTTGTTCCCATATCAGGAGCAGGAATATCTTTGTTTACGCCAAATACATCTTTCATGGCCACCGCATAAGCACGGGTGATCCTTTCCAGTTCACCAACGCTGTGCTGACGCGGATCGAGTTTAATACCGCCTTTGGCACCACCGTAAGGCAGATTGGCCACAGCGCATTTAAAACTCATCCAGGCAGCAAGTGCCATCACTTCGTCAGCATTCACATCCATTGCATAACGGATCCCGCCCTTGCTCGGACCAAGGTGTGTGCTGTGAACGGTACGGTAACCTTCAAAAACCTTGATCGTTCCGTTGTCCATCATCACCGGCAAACTCACTTTAACCTGTTTGCTTGGGTTTCGGAGAACCAGGGCCACTTCTTCGCTGAGGTTCATGATTTTAGCAGCCGCATCGAGGCGGGCCAAAACAGCTTCAAACATACTTTCTTCGTGTGCCTGAGTTGCATTTACTGTGTGTGTTGACATAAGTGAATTTTGGTTTGTTAACTGGGGCGTAAATTTACGGAAAATATATTAATCCAAACTTAAGATTAACGTTTAAAGGATATAACAAATCTTGCCTCTAATTAGGTGGTGATAAGGCATTTCTTTGTTAAATTTGCCGCTCTTCATGAGCGAAACACTCAAAATCCTTTCCGTATTTGTGACTTGTGCTCTGGCTTTCGGAAAGATTGGTGTTCCCACCGCCGTTGTGGTTTTTAAATTCAACTTTGTGAAGGTGATGCTGGTTACTTCGGCAGGCGGCATTGCCGGCAATATCCTTTTCACTTATCTGAGCGCCGGTATCATCAGGGCCATTCACAATTTCAGGGCCAAACGCAATCTTATCCATCACAAAAAGATCTTCACCAGATTTAACCGCAGGGTCATCAGGGTAAAACAGCGGTTTGGGTTAACAGGCATCGCGTTTATCACGCCCATGTTCCTGTCAACTCCGGTAGGCGCATTTCTGGCTGAACGTTTTTTTAAAAACAAACGCCGTGTAATTGTGTACCTCAGTATTTCAAGTATTTTCTGGGCCCTGCTGTTGTATTTTGTTCTTCTTATTTTTCACGACAGTTTAAAGGGATGGTTGATCTGAGAAATAAAAAACACATCTTTTTTGATCTTGACAATACACTCTGGGATTTTGATAAAAACTCAGCAGCCGTGCTGGCCGAGTTATTCGAGGAGTTTTCACTCGGTGCTAAACTGAATACCGGCTTGTCTGAATTTATCGGCCACTACCGCGATGTGAACCTCGCGCTCTGGTCGAAATATTACAAACGCGAGATCGATAAAAAATTTCTGCGTGAGGAACGTTTTAACCTTGTATTTTCAAAATACGGGTATACCAATCACGAAGAAAATCTGGAACTCACCGGCCATTACATACAGCGCGCTCCAAAAGGCACCTGCCTTAAGGAAAACTGTATTGAAACGCTCGACTATCTGAAAACGCGGTACCAGCTTCACATCATCACCAACGGTTTTAAGGAAATTCAGCACATCAAGATCGACGGTTGTGGTTTGCGGAATTATTTTTCCAACATCATCATCAGTGAAGAATATGGACTTGTAAAGCCGGAAGAACAGATCTTCAGATTGGCCGAACAGTTCGCCGGAACTGATAAAAACAGTTGTGTGATGGTAGGCGATAGTTTGGAGAGTGACGTGGAAGGCGCGTTAAACGCGGGCTGGGAAGCCATCTATTTCGCCGATCATCAGCCGCGGAACTATCAGGGCCACCTGATCAGCAACCTTTGTGAGCTCCGTAATTTTTTCTGAGCGTAGCGCCGGAAAATCACTTTTTTAGTTCAAAGACCTTTTCTCCGTTGATGTAGGTGGCCAGCACTTTTGTGTTGAGCACCTCTTTTTCATCACACATCATGATGTCGGTATCGAGAATTATAAAATCTGCCGTTTTGTTTTTTTCAAGACTGCCTTTGATTTTTTCTTCGAAGATGGAATAGGAGGCCCAGATCGTCATGCCCTTCAATGCCTGCTCGCGGGTGAGTGCCTGTTCCGGATTAAAACCCTGCTCAGGAAAACCTTTGGCATCCCGCCGGCCAATGGCCGCGTAAAATGTTTTAAATGGCGAAATGTCCTCTACAGGAAAATCGGTTCCAAGTGCAACAAAGCCCCGCGTCTGAATGAGCTTCTGGTAGGCATAGGCATTTTTGATCCGTTTTTCTCCAAGCCTTTCTTTTGCCCAGTACATATCACTGGTGGCATGGGTGGGCTGTACTGAAGGAATGATGTCGTAGTCGGCAAACAACTGAAAATCTTTTTCGTCGATCACCTGTGCGTGTTCAATGCGCCAGCGTTTTTCGTTTTTGCCTTTCAGCACCGCGCCATAGGTATTCAGGATCTGCCTGTTGGCGCTGTCGCCGATGGCGTGTGTACACAACTGAAAATTGGTGCCGGCCAGTTGTGAGGCCACCCACATCAGGTAATTTTTTTCACGCAGCAGGAAACCATGCCAGTTGGTTTCATCGTGATAAGGTTGCAAAAGACAGGCGCCGCGGCTTCCCAATGCGCCATCCGCGTACAGTTTAAATCCACCAATGGTGAAACGGTCTGTTTTGTAAACGCCTTTTTTGATCCACTTCGCGTAATAGGTTGAATCATCACTGAGCAGGGCAAATATTTTCATCTTCAGGTCTCCCGCTTGTTGCGCCTGATCGAGCAGCTCAGCGGTATGTTCGCTGATGCCGCAATCGTGCACCTGCGTGAGACCAAGACTGAAACAGGTTTGCTGCGCAGCGAGGTAATATTTTCTGGCAAGGCTGTCGGGGATCAATGGCACCAGTTGGTCAACAAGGTCCATGGCATTGTCGATGAGCAGGCCGCTGGGTTTACCGTTTTTAAGAACGACGCTTCCACCGCTCACCGTGGTTGAAGCCGTGATGTTGGCAAGATCAAGCGCCACCTGGTTCACAATGGCGGCGTGACCATCAATTCTTTTAAGAAACACAGGCCGGTCGGGGAAAAGCGCGTCGAGTTCCGATTTGTCGGGATAGGTTTTATTGTCCCAGTCGTTCTGATCCCAGCCACGGCCGTAGATCCATTTCATGGGTGCGGTTTGTGAATACACTTTTATTTTGTCAAGTATTTCGGCGTACGAACTCGTGCCAACCAGGTTACATTTCCACATGTCGGTGGCATAACCCGAAAAATGACAATGCGCATCGATAAAACCCGGATAAATAAATTTCTGATCGGCGTCAAGCACTTCTTTTGCTTTGTATTTCTGAAGCAGTTTGTCCGAATGTCCCATCTCCACAATACTTCCGTTTCGCACAGCCATTGCCGAGAATTTTTTGGATGAAGGTTCGGCGGGATAGATGGTGGCGTTGTGCACAAGCAGGTCCACTTCTTTCTCAGCCGGGTCGGCGCAGCTGAAAAAAAGGATTGCAAGAGTGAGGATAAAGCTGTTTTTTAGCATGCGTTAAAGATATTGATTATGGACATTGCCGGACAAAATAAAAAAATAGCAGAAGAATGGTTCAGGGCTTTTAATAAAAAAGACCTCGAAGCGTTGTTATCACTTTACCACGATAAGGCCTCACATTTTAGTCCAAAGTTGCGCCAGCGGCAACCGGAAACAAAAGGACTGATCTCCGGAAAACCTGCGTTGAGAACATGGTGGCAGGACGCGTTCGAAAGATTGCCCTCGCTGCATTATCAGGTGTCGCACCTCACAGCCGATGACACGCAGGTGGTAATGGAGTACACCCGTTGTGTAACAGGAGAAGACGATATGGAAGTGTGTGAAGTGCTCAGGATAGAGCAGGGGCTGATCGTATTTTCCAAAGTTTACCACGGATAGGTTCCCCTCAAAGGGGTGATTCTGCCATCCTGACCTGCGGCTTTGTGCGCCGCAAGCTGATAAAATAATTATCTTCACCTCAAATAAAATACCGTATGAAAAGAGTTGTTATCTTATTATTTTTTATTCCGCTTTTTGTTGTTTCTCAAAAAAAGATCAGTCTTGAAGACATCTGGGCCCGCGGCACTTTTTTTCCTAAACGCGCGCAGGGTTTTAATGTTCTAAAAGACGGACAGCATTATGTAGGCATTGCCAGGTCTGAAAACAATGCGCTTGTGCTCACACAATACGAAATCAAAAGCGGTAAAAAGGTAAAAGACCTTGTTAATGGCAGCGATGTAAAGTTCAATCAGAAAAATCTGGACCTGAACAGTTATGAATTTAGTCCGGGTGAAGACAAATTGTTGCTCAGCGAAAATGAAGAACACATATACCGCCACTCTTCCCGGGCTGATTATTATGTGTACGATATGGCCTCCAAAAAAACGCTGAAGCTGAGTGAAAATGGAAAGATGATGTTTCCTAAATTTTCACCTGATGGTAAAAAGATAGCTTTTGTGCGTGATAATAATTTATGGATCATTGATCCAGAAAATGGGCAGGAAGTGGCCGTGACAAAGGATGGCGTTCAGAACCAGGTAAAGAACGGCTGGGCCGACTGGGTGTATGAAGAAGAGTTTTCGAAACCTGATTATTTTGAATGGAGTCCGGATGGTAAATTTCTTGCCTACGTTCGTTTTGATGAGAGCCGCGTAAAAGAATACAGCATGGACCTTTACAAAGGCGAATTGTATCCGGTAAAAACAACTTTTAAATACCCGAAGGCGGGAGAAGAAAATTCAGTGGTGAGCGTTCATATCTATGATCTGGCAAAAACTACCGCGGTAACTGCTGAGATCGGCACAGAGACCGACATTTATATTCCCAGGATTCAGTTTACAAACAACCCGGAACTGCTCTGTATACAGCGTTTAAACAGGCTCCAGAATAAGCTTGAATTCCTGTTTGCTGAATCAGCTAACGGTAAATCAAAAACTGTTTATACCGATGAAAGCAAAACATACGTTGATATTACAGATGACCTGACTTTTGTCGGAAACAAGGGATTTATTGTTTCCAGCGAGCGTGATAATTTTAATCACCTGTATTATTATGATCTCAACGGAAAACTGATTAACCAGGTAACCAAAGGTAACTGGGATGTAATGGCGTTTAAGGGCTACGATGATAAAACCGGCACTCTCTATTACGTTTCAACAGAGAATGGCGCGGTGAACCGTGATGTGTACAGTGTGAGTCTGAATGGAAAAAACAAAAAGCGTTTATCAACGCGCACCGGTCAGACCGATTTTACATTCACCCGCGGTTACCAGTATTACCTTTCTTCGTGGAGCGATGCCAACACACCTCCTGTTTACGAATTGTGCAGCATTAATGGCAAGATGCTGAAATCGCTCGAAGACAATGGAGAGTTGCGTGCGAAAATGTCGCAATACCAGTTGTCGAAGCGAGAATTCAGAACATTTACAATGCCCGATGGCATGGAATTGAATGGCTGGATGATGCGGCCGCATGGTTTCGATTCAACAAAAAAATACCCTGTGTTTATGTACGCTTACAATGGTCCGGGAAGTAACCTCGTTAACAATTCATGGAGCACTTACGATTTTTTCTGGCACAACCTCTTAAACCAGGAAGGTTACATTGTGGTATGTGTGGATGGTCGTGGTACAATGGGTCGTGGCCGCGAGTTTAAACACGTGACTTATTTGCAGCTTGGAAAAATTGAGACCATCGACCAGATCGATGTGGCTAAATACCTGGGCACCCTGCCCTATGTTGACAAAACACGGATCGGTTTTATGGGTTGGAGTTATGGCGGATACATGGCTTCG
>CAZFCR010000153.1:0-7663 GCA_964517305.1 uncultured Akkermansia sp. | reverse complement strand
AGGCGCAATAATTATCATAATGGTAAGTTATTGCGCCTCTTTTTTTTGCCAGGACGCGGATTATTCGCGGAATTTTGAAGCGAGCCGTAAAAATGTGCCGATCGCCATCTATAACTGGCACCCCGATTATTTTTATGTGCTGAGGTTTAATAAACTGGCGCACGACCTCGTGGTGGAGAAGCGCGGAAAACCTGCGTCTGATCTCATCTCGTTTTTTCCGCTTAAACTCGATCAGGTGAACGCTGGCTGGTTTGATTATGAAAACCTGGATCATGTTTTTTTTGAAAAAGCCGGCAGACAGTTTTTTGTATTTGAAAAGGTACTTAACAACCGTAAAACTATTTATTACAAAGAACTGGGTCTTTCCGAGTCTGAAGGCGGATTCAGGGAAATTACTTCGCTGGAAAGGGATGCGGACCTGCTGGATTTCAGGTTTCATTTCTCTCTTTCATTCGATCAGCAGATCTTGATCATTGCAGAAAAACGTTTCCAGGATCACAGTGTCAGAAAAACAGCCATGCTGTATGATTGTGCTGAACGCAGAAAGATCTGGCAGAAACCGTTGCCTAACGAAAATCCGGCTACTGGTTATTCGCGGGCGCACACCGCTGCACCGGGCAAGCGGCTCTATTATGTGCAGGTGAAATCGCGTGTGGCCGGTTACAAAAGGCAATACCAGAATCACATGCAAACGCTGGTGCCTTTCTGGTATCACGACAGTCTGAAATTGGTGGAATATCCAGAGAACATTGCCAACCTTCAACAGCAACAATTGTGTGTGCAGGAAATACAGCAATTAAATACCCTGAGTGTGCTCGCCGACGATTCGATGGTGCTCATCTCTTCACATTTTTCAAAGGCTGTTGAAGGCGAAGCCGCAAAGGTGTATTTTTTGAATCAGGCTTTTAAAACCGGGCTCGACAGTATTTTATACTGTACCATAAGCCCCCTGGATAAAAATCTGGCAGAGCAATTGAATTTTTTTGATGGCAACGATCTTGCTTCGGTGTCGGATAAAGACTACCGGCTCTATGCCCGGCATGTTTCAGGAAACCATTTGTATTTTACTTCAGAAAGAAAAGAAAGTGGCTTTGATAAAGAGTTGTTGTTCTGGCGTGTTGGCAAAAAAGACGGTCAGGTAAAAACCCAGGTCATCTTACCGCGAAAGATACAGTTCTTTTCCGGGCGCAGCCGTTTCAGGTATATCGGCGAACCTGCTATTGTTGTAAGGGATTCAGTTCAGCTGACGGTGTTGCTGGAGAACCGGAACAACGAAAATCTGAATGCCGGCGATTTTGTTTACAGGGATTTTGCCCGTTTGCGTGGCAGCTCAGGCGCCAGTGTGATGTTATACATCAGTTGCCCCGGGCAGCCTGTGAGAAAAAAATTGTTATTCAGGAATGGAGATTACGAATATGTACCCTTGCGGTTTTATTCTTCGCAGGATGATTTTGTTCTGTATCAGGCAAAGGGCAAACTGGAAAGGTTTGTGATCTGGCGAGTGAATCTGCCTTAACAGGCGGCCTGGCTGCGAACTCCGATAATTTAACCAGCACCTGCTCATAAATTTTTTGATACGCCCCGGGCTGCGAAATAAAATAACGGAGTGTGGCCTCATATTGTTCTTTGCTCACGCCGTGTTGTTTCAGGGGATCAAAAGCGTAGGCTGAATCGAGTTTCGGGAGCGGCAGGTTGAGGATGTTCATGTTGGCCGCGCTTTCTGCCAGAGCAAAATCAACCAAAAGGTTTTCAAAAGCAGTGTCGCTGAGTACATTGTCGGGTCTCCGGGCAAGGTTATCCGGGTCAGAACACGACATCATTGTCAGAAAAAGCAGAACAAAAAGACCAGTTTTTTTCATCCGCAGCAAAGTTAAGCCATATTTTCGTGAAAGGCGGTGCTAACAGGACGATTTTCATAACGTTGTGAAATCAGCCGAGATAAAATAAACCGAATGGTTATTTTTGTGTTATGCGGATCTTCCTGAGCATCATTAAAAACAAATACCTTGTCACAGTCATCGCGTTATTGACCTGGCTTTTGTTCTTTGATAAGAACGATGTATTTACACAGTACGAACTGATTGAAAAATGCAGAAAACTGGAAAGGGATAAAAACTATTACCTCAGCGAGATTGAACAGAACAGGGCCAATCTGAAAGACCTTAAAACCAACAAAAAAAGCCTGGAAACTTTTTCGAGAGAGAAGTACCTCATGAAAAAGGAAAACGAAGACGTATTTGTCTTCGTTACCAATTAAAAGATCAATTAAAATTTTTTAGCCTTTTTTCCTGAGCTCGGCATCCTGCGAAGCTACCTTGGCAGCCATGGTCTCAAGATCACGGTCAAAGAAATAAAGTCCGCTGCGGTCATCACCAATCAGTTTTAATTTGTCAACGATCTGGCGCGCGAGTGCTTCTTCTTCAATTTGTTCGCTTACATACCACTGCAGGAAATTATGCGTGGTATAATCTTTTTCTTTCAGTGTGGTTTCAACCAGAAGGTTAATGTCGTTGGTCACGGTGATCTCGTGTTTAAGGATCTCCTCAAAAACCACTTTAACCGATTTGAATGTTACCGGAGGTTGTTTAAGAGCAGGCACTACACCGTGTCCGCCGCGTTCGTTCACAAACTTAATAAGTTTAAGCATGTGCATGCGTTCTTCATCGGCATGGTGATACAGAAATTGCGACACGCCGTTGAGGCCCTGTGTTTCGGCCCAGCTGGCCATTGCCAGGTAATATTGTGATGAGAACCCTTCGAGTTCGATCTGTTTGTTTAATGCTTTGCTTACTTGTGGTGATAACATGGCGTTTTTTTTACAAATATAGGATTTCCGTGTTATTAATGTTCGCTTGTGGCACCGGCCTTTTTTGCCGTGTTGTATTTTTCAAGCCCTTTATCGAGCCATAAAAGATATTTGCTGATATCAGGATCGTAGCTGGTGGAATCGCTGTAACGTTTTTCATCAGCGTCGATAATCCAGTACTGAGGCTGTGTGCTGGAGAGGTATTTGGTGTTTTGCAGATAGCTCCATCTGTTACCAACTGTTTTCAGATTGCGCTTGCTGCCGTTCCAGAGAACCTCTTTTTTAAATTCATCGGGCAACTGTTTTTTGTCATCCACATAAAGCGACACCAGCACAAAATCTTCGCTCAGCCTGCGTTTAACCGCGGGGTCGCTCCAGACCTGAGCTTCCATTTTGCGGCAGTTAACACAGGCCCAGCCGGTAAAATCAATCAGGAGGGGTTTGTTCACTTTCCGTGAATGTTCAAGCGCTAGATAATAATCGTCAAATGCAGGGATGCCGTTAGGGCCACGGTGCGCGTGTTCAGGGAGGTCGGCCGCGCTTGCTGAGCCGCCAGATGACCTCTCAGCAGCTGTCCATTCGGCGTAATAATCAGGGGGCGGGAAACCACTGATGATCTTTAGAGGCGCTCCCCAAAGTCCGGGTACAAGATAGATTGTAAAGGAAAACGCAAGAATGGCAAGCATCAGTCGCCCAACGCCAACATGCTTGAGCTCGCTGTCGTGCGACAACCTGAACCAACCCATTAGGTATCCACCGAGCAATCCGAAGATAACGATCCAAAGCACAATAAACACTTCACGCGAAACAATGTGTGCCTGCACCACCATATCGGCATTGGAGAGAAATTTTAAAGCAAGTGCCAATTCTAAGAAACCAAGCACCACCTTTACAGAATTAAGCCATCCGCCTGATTTAGGCAGTGAATTGAGCCATCCCGGGAAAGCGGCAAATAAACCAAAAGGCAGGGCCAAAGCGAGTGAAAATCCTAACATCCCGAAGAAAGGTCCGGCAAGTGCCCCGGTCGCTGCGGCTTGCACAAGGAGGGTTCCAATAATCGGTCCTGTGCAGGAAAATGAAACAAGGCCGAGCGTGAAGGCCATAAAAAAGATACCAATGAAACCGCCTTTATCTGACTTGGCATCCATGCGGTTCACAAAGCCAGATGGAAGTGTGATCTCAAATGCGCCGAGGAAGGAAATGGCGAAAACCACCAGCAAAACAAAAAATGCCAGGTTAAACCACACGTTCGTGGACAGCGCGTTCATAGCATCTGCGCCAAAGATGAGGGTCACTCCCAGACCGAGAGCAATGTAAATGGCAATAATTGAAAGAGAGTAAATGAAAGCGTTCCTGATTCCTGCCGCTTTGGTTTTACTTTGTTTTGTAAAAAAGCTCACCGTCATTGGTATCATCGGAAACACGCAAGGCGTAAGCAATGCCAGCCAACCGCCTAAAAATCCTGCAATAAATAGTCCCCAGTGTGAGGCATCAGATTTTTTTGGTGGCGCCTGACTGATCTCGGGAATATCAGAATCAGCAGCAACTTCTTTGTTTTCGTTTTCTGCAACAGCCTCTGTTGAATCAGCAGACTCAGTATTGCCTGAATCAATGGCTGTGCTTTGTGTCACAGCAATGGCGGAAGAAGACACTATAGCGCCGCTCAGTTTAAACTCAAATTCGGCCGGGGGATCAAAGTTCTGGCAAATGTTATCGTCGCAGGCCATGCCCTCTATCGTGCCTTTAACAACAAAGGGCTGATCGGTCAGCGCTTTTATTTTCTGAGTAAAGGTAACCGAGTTGGCAAAAAACAGTAAAACCTTTCCGTCCCACACCGGCTCCGCATCTTCGATGGGTTTTGGTTCAACAGGCCGGCCCAACAGCTGGTAATCTTTTGATTTTTCAAAATTAAAAAAAGTAGCGTACGGGCCTTCGGCATACCGCACTGAGTCTATCTTGTCGCGCGAAATAGAATAAACGGAAACATCGGTACTATTGAGTTTCCTGTATTTAATTGAACGGTCGTCGGAAGAGGTTATTTTAACCTTGAGGGCGGCACCACCTTTTTTAAAGATAATATCCGGCGTTTCAATCTGTGAGTACAAGTGAAAACCTTTTTCGATTTTCGCCTTAAAACTCAGTTCAAACTCGTCGGCGCTGATCTTTTTCTGCGAGAAAGTCCAGGTAACATATTGTTTTAACTGCGCCGTGGCCACGCCGCTGAACGCCAGAATTAAAACTATCAGGATCCTTTTCATAATTGTTGTGTGAAGGAGCGAAATTACTATTATTTTCTCACTGGGTTTTTACGCTCAGGTCAACTGTTTTGGGAGGCAGGCACATCATGTCGTTGCAACTCATGTATTCAATTTTCATTAAAATGGTTTGTGCTTTGGTTTTCAGTTTTACTTTTTGTTTAAACTCAGCTTTGTCTGTAAACACAAATATCTTTGCTTCAAACGCAGGCACGTATTCTTCGTGCGCATCCGTTTCTTCTGTCTTGCCGTTTAACTCATATTTACCCGGTGAAAAAGTAATGCTTGTAGGAATAGGTCCTGCGTCGGTAGCTCTTTGTGAATAGGTGTGCCAGCCTTTCTGAATGTTGCCGGTGATCACGATCTCTCCATCATCGGGGCCGGTGCTTTTGTATACGGCGTTCCAGGTTACGGGATCTTGTTTCTGCTGTGCGTCAGCGAATGTAAAAGAGAAGGCGAGTACTAAAAGAGGGATCAGTTTTTTCATGTGTGTGATTGTGAAAATAAAGTTGGCGCTAATATTCGGCTTCTTCAATGAGCTAAACAAAGTTTAACAATTATCGGTCCAGCTCGTTTATCCTCGAAACAATGATCTTCAGGTCGTTTTCAACGCGGTAATCTTTTGAATAATTCAGCAGAGCCATGTTGACACGGTCTTCGGGAAGAGGCTGCTTAAGGGCGTCGGCAGGCGTAAGTACAGAGGGGCGGATAGCAGGCAGATCTTTCCGCGGGGTTTTACCGTAACCCACCCATGAATACAAACCAAAAAATACCTTAAACACATTGGCTAAAAAACGGCCTTTGTTTTTCTGCATCCAGATAAAGATCCAGAAAAAAAGAAGAAAGAACAGGCTTACGAGTACATCGAGCAGACGTTTGTTGCGACGGTTTTCAGGCCGGCCTACGTTGTTCACATCAATCACATAAAGTTCGCCCGCGGTATCAATGCTGTTGCTGCCAATAATGGAGAGGCTTTCAGGGGGTGCTATCTTAAATTCCACGCCTGTGGTTACCAGGGTGATCATCTTGTCAATGATGTCGGAAGTGGGAATGTCTCTTGCGCAGAAAATGATCTCGTTGAGTTCGTGTACGCGGATGGCTTCGTTCACCTGGTGAAAATGGCCGAGGTAAGCAGCATTTTTTACGCCGTTGTTCTCGCTGCTGATAAACCCAATGAATTCCCATTTGATGCTTGTTTTTTTGAGAAGGTCTTCCACGCGGATAAATTCTTTCTCGCTGCCAATGATGGCGATGCGGGCGTTGGTTTTGTGGCCGCCGAGTTTAAATCTTTTTAATCCCGCGGCATTGTAAAGCAGTCGGGTAAAGATGTAAACGCACCAGGCATAAATGGATCCGATGAGAATGAGTGCCCTTGAGAAACGGTAATATTCATCGAGCAGCGAATAAATTACGAGGATAAAAACCGAGCCCATCAGCACACCGCGGCTGATCTTCCTGAGACTGGTGGGCTTGTCATAGCCGCCGCTGAAATACACAAAAGTCATCCAGACAAGCGTATAGAGCGGAAAAAAGAGATCCAGTATTTCTTTTGAATAAAAATTGGGGTAGAGTTTAAATTTGATCTCGTAAACAGTCTTGCAGAAATACAGTCCTGAAAGGATCAAGGCAAAATCAATGGCAGGGAAAAATAATTGACGCACAAACCGGGCAAAAATGGCCATGCCGGCGCGCAGGTAAATGGCAAGATAAATGAGGAAATTAAACAGCCGGGCATTCTTCTGGCTGAAATGTTTTTGCGCAAAAATGGCCATGGCCTTGTAAAACACCACCACATAGTTCACACTGCTTTTTTTGGTGCTTTCGCCTTTATAATGGATGATGCTGCTACCCGAAAAATAATAGTTTTTATAACCAGCTTGTGTGATCCGGTAAGAGAGGTCAATGTCTTCTCCATACATAAAAAACGTTTCGTCGAGCAAACCAACTTTATCGAGCGTTTCTTTGCGCATCAGCATGTAGGCGCCACTGAGTACATCTACCTGGTGGTTTTTGTTTTTATCCAGATAAGTGAGGTGATATTGTCCGAACCGGCGTGACCGGGGAAAAAGTCTGGCCAGACCAAAGATCTTGTAAAAAGCCACGGCGGGGGTTGGCAGGCCTCTTTTGCTTTCGGGCAGAAAATTGCCCTTGCCGTCGAGCATTTTAATGCCCAGGCCGCCCGCATCAGGGTGTTCTTCCATAAACCGGATGCACTTTTCAAAAGTGTCTTCCTGTACCACTGTATCGGGATTCAGTAAAAGGATGTATTTGCCGGAAGCCAGCCTGATGGCCTGGTTATTGGCTACCGAAAACCCCGTATTGATCTTGTTCTGAATAAGTTTAACAAGCGGAAATTTGTCCCGTATCAGGGCAATGGAACCATCTACCGAGTTATTATCGACCACAAATACCTCTGCCTCCACATTTCCAAGACCCTTAAAAACGGAAAAAAGGCATTGTTCAAGGAAATGCTTGACATTGTAATTAACTATGATAACAGAGAGTTGCAGGGCTTGTATGCGGTGCACTAAAATAATTATAATTGTTTAGATAATACTTTTTTTTACCTTTGCAATCCCCGAAAACGGCAGGTTTAAAGGCC
>CAZFCR010000152.1:0-7674 GCA_964517305.1 uncultured Akkermansia sp. | reverse complement strand
CTTGTACACCAGATAACGGTCATAGTCAATTGTCAGTTGTTTTGTTTCCTTTCCTACAGGCACCTTTCGACGGCGAAGCAGGTTGCGCAGGAACAATTTCAGAAGCGATGCTTTGGCGTGAAAGTTGATGAATGCATCCGCGCTGGCGTTAAAGGCCAGTTCCTGGATAAAATCATCGCCCTTATCGGTGTAAATAACAATAAAAGGCTGACTTGGAAAAGTGCGTTGCCTGACCTCTTTCATGATGTGAATGGCATCGTTTGGAAAAAGATCAAGATTAAAGAGGATCACATCCGGCTCAAGCCCAAGGTCGATGGCAGCGGTGAACTCACTCTCGGTGCTGAAAATCTGGAGTCCTGGAAATGTTTCCCTGATAAGATCGATGCTCTTAAAAATCCTGTTGATGGTATTGTCTACAAATATGATAACAGGCTGGGAGCTCATTCAGAAAGTAAAGTTTAACTTTCGTGTTTAAGCGAGCGACAAATGAATGTTAAGATAATATTAAATAGTACGGGGTGCGCCGCTCAGGGTTTATTGCGCACAAACAGCTTGTTTACAGAAATATTAAGAATCCCGAAGATCTTTTCGGTTTCCAATAACAATGCTTTTACGTTGGCGGGTTGTTTATGACGGAGCGTTTTTAAAAACACATCCATTTTCTCGAGCCAGAGTTTAACAGCTTTAAAACTGTTTTTCTGAATCAGAGATTTCATGTTTGGATTCACACTGAGTTCGTGAACAAAATGTTTGGAGATCTGCTTCAGTTTTTTGTCTTTGGCAGAATAGGTTTCAGAAGCACTGCTAAGAATGTACTTAACCAGATCAAGGTTCAGATGGTAAGCCTTCATTAATCCTTCAAGGAAAAAACCTCCCTTTTTGCAGGCTTCGATCCGTTTCAGGGCGAATGTAATTTTTCTTTCAGTCATAATAAAAACAAAGCACCCGCTAAATTAGCGGGTGCTTTACAAAGAGTCAATTTTTATTAGTGATTCACCACTAATTTAATGGTTTCTTTACCATTTTTTGTGTTTACAGTTACAAAGTAAAGTCCTGAATGAAGCGTGCTGGTATTCAGCTGAATATTTCCCGAACCAGTTAAAACATGTGAAGCTACCTGTTTACCGGTAATATCGGTTACGAACACAAGCACTTCTTCGTTGCCTTTTACTTCAACATCGAGTGCAGCCGATTGTGAAGCGGGGTTAGGATACAAAGATAATCTTGCCACAGTGCTGTTGATTTCAGAGATCCCGGTAGTTCCCACACCAAAAACCGTATTGGTGAAAGATCCGCCTGCAGCGGCAACTGAATTGGCATTTAACCTGAAGTCAGGCGTAGTGCCTAAAGCAGGAAATGCATTCACCCAGTTGATCTGAGCAATTGTGCTTGTGCTGTCGTTTCCTTTTGATCCAAAAAAGGTATTGTAAAAAGATGAAGCGGCTGTTACAACATTGGTACCGGCACTGTAATTCGAAAGAATGTTGTTCTCGAAATAAGCCCTGCCTCCGGTTACGTTGCCCTCAGCAGCGCTGCCTTCGATAGAAAGACCTTTTTTCCAGCCTGTAGTAACAGTGTTGAACACAGAGATAGATGAGTTACGACGGATACGGAAAGATTTTTCAAATTTTTCACCCACTGGTAAAGCAGTTGAACCGTTTCCTTTTGGACCAACCACAGTGATGTTTGAAAAAACAGCAGCGGTAACCGGTGTTGCAGCAGAACCGGTTGCGTCGTTATCAGATTCCCATGCATTTGAATCTCCTGCAGCATCCGAAAGATCTTTATCACGGATAATCAGACCAAACTGCACACGGCCTCTGTAACCAAAGTCAGTATCAAAATCATCATCCAGTCCGCGGTAAGCGATGAGGTATTTTGCATCCACTTTTCCACCGAACCATTCAAATGAATCGTCTCCCGAGAAAGACACCTGGACGTGATCAACCTGCGTGCCTGAACCAACTGATCCGAAAGTGATGCCATTGATCTCTTTATTGGGTTGTAAAGCGATACCAGGGAATTCGATACGGATGTAAGAAAGAATACCAGAGTTATCAGCGTCATCATTTCCTCCAAACTCTGTGTCAGGAATAGGATTGATACCTTCGATGCTGGCTACACCGCCAGGCTGGTTGTTCACAGCTTTACCAAGAACAACAACTCCGCCCCAGTCACCTTCGGCACGGTTACCTGCTGATTCATTGGAAGTAAAAACAATAGGGCTGGCGGCAGTTCCCTGTGCCATGATCTTTGCACCTCTGGTAATAACAAGCGTAGCCTGTGTTGCTTTGTCTCCACGTACAATAGTACCTGGCTGAATGGTTAACACCGCGTTGTTTTTTACGTATACTTTATTTTTCAGAACAATCACGCCGCTCCAGGTGGTGTTGCTTGTAATATCAGTTTCAACCGTAGAAGTCGCGGCCGGATACACCGTGTTCTCCGGATTAAAGTTTGACCAGCCGGAAGTCCAGTCAGTAGCGTTGCTGTTATCGGTTACCGGAAAAGCACCCCTGTAATCTACGAGTGTCCAGAATGATTGTGCGTTGATGAGCAACGTTGAGGCGAGGCCCGCTGCAATGGTTAAATAGATTTTTTTCATTTTTATAATTTTTGATGTCACAAAGCTACCTGCTTTACAGGGGCCGGATGTTATTACAACCTTATCTGTTATTTACTCTTACATTAAGTGCAGGTTAACAAAAAAGGCAGTTAGGCTGCCTTGTGTTGCGGGTAGATTTAGAACCGCCAGGCGAGCCCCAACGTAATGGTTTGACCAAAATTGTTCACCTGCCAAAGATTGTCGATGTCTTCGTTGTATTTTTTATCCTCGCTTAAATTCTGGTAAAAGATCAGATCGCTGGCGAGCACGTCTTTTACATTCAGTTTTACTTCAAGTTTTTTAAAAAAGGTTTTTGTAAACTGAAAGTCGATCACGTGTCTCGAATTTTCCCATACATCGGGTTCCTGCAGGTTACCTACAATAAAGATCCTTGGTCCGATCACATTGTACGAAATACTCGTGCTCCAGTTTTTGTCCGGGTGAATGAACTGTGCGCCGGCATTGATGATAAACGACGATTGCCCCTGCAATGGTCTGTTCAGCACACCTTTAAGCTCACCCACATTTACCTGTGATTTGATCAAAGCAAGATTGGTAAACAAAGTGGTATTGTCAAGAAACAAACTGGAATCTGCTTTAAATGCAGAACTTAATTTAAAACGGTATTCAAGCTCGGCGCCATAATTCTCAGCGGATGGCACGTTGGTGTAGAATAATTCCGCGGCACCTGAAGTTCCTGTGCGCATCACCAGCTCGATTGGATTATCAAACTTTTTATAAAACCCAGATACACTGATCACCTGACCTGCACCGGGATAATATTCGTAGCGCAGATCCATGTTATCGATGAGCGCGCGTTGCAGGCGGG
This sequence comes from uncultured Akkermansia sp., assembly GCA_964517305.1. Classification (GTDB taxonomy): domain Bacteria; phylum Bacteroidota; class Bacteroidia; order B-17B0; family Aurantibacillaceae; genus Aurantibacillus. The sequence goes on along the minus strand of CAZFCR010000152.1, from coordinate 4,240 downwards.
TATTGCCGGAAAGGATATTGTCCTGAATAAAATTGTAAAAAGCAAATGGTGCGAGTTCTCTGAATTCAGGCCGCGACACGGTTCTGTAATAGGACGCACGCAGGTTTGTTTTATCGGTAAGTGAATAAATAAGATTCACCGAAGGCAGAAGATCCACCACCGTGGTGTCAATGGCACGGTCGATGTTGGATCCTGATTCAGTGTAATAAAAACGCTGGTTATAGGATTCGAGACGGGCACCGCCCACCACACGGAGCTTTTCAAATATGCGGCTGTCAACCATGGCAAATCCGGCGTGCATCACCGACGCAGCACTGTAACTGTCGCTCACCTTGGTGGCTTCATCCAGTTTAAAACCACCGGTTCCGTCTTCGCGCAGACCCAGGTTCTCTTCTGCAAAAATTTCTTCCTCCGGCAACAACAACAAATTGCTGTTGAAAGGCGCTGAAGGTGATGATGTTTTACGGTAGCGTGAGAAACCCAGACTTCGCGCGCTGAAATCACGGTCGCGGAATTGTTGCATGCCTCCGATCTTGAACTCGTTTTTGATGTTTTTAAAATCCAGAGGCATCGACAGTTCGTATCTCGCGCTGTAGATCTTTTCTTTTGTATCCGCCCAGAACATGTTACCTGCAGCAGTTGGAATTGTTCCGTTGTTCTGTACCACCGCGAAATAATCACTTGTGGTGTCCGATTCCTGAAGCGCTTGTTTATGGTACACCACACGGCGCATGTTTGGAATTTTCCTGTTCACATCACTGTAACCACCGTTCCACTTAAACTTGAGTTTCGATTTTTCGTGGTAGTGCGTGCCTTCCAGCTGACCGCTGTAAAGCAGGTTCTGCGTGAACCAGCGGTTGGATGAACGTTCGAAGGTGCGCGGATCGTTATCCAGTTCGCGGGCACCGTGGCGTACATTCAGCCGGTCGTCGGAGTTGATGGAATAAATGTTTTTAAAACCGATCTGGTTGTTGCTGTTGAGTTTATAGCTGAAATTAAGCAGGGCGCTGTTTAAAACGGTCTGAGAAAAAATAGTATCCGTTAGTTCTGAACGCAGCACGACGCCGGTGGCCGATTCTTCAAACTCACGGCGGATGTTTTGTGTGCGGTTAAACGTAGACAGGTAAGTATACGCGAACACAATTCCAAAATCGCGTTTAAAGAGTTGCAGATTTTTACCAAGAGAATACTGAAGGTTCATGTTGGGCAAGGCAGTCTTCTGACTCAATCCCCAGCCTGGTGTTATCTGCCTGGCCATCAGTGCTTTTTCATCGGCGCCCAGCTGTTCGTATTCCGATGTCTTTGGAATACCTGCAGGCAACGCGCGTGATCCGTCATCAAAACCCATCCAGTCGTATTTTCCACCGGCGTAGGTTTTAAAAGGTTTAAAGGTGGTAAGTGTATTATAAGAGCCGGAAAGTGAAATGGTTTGAAAATCTTTCTCAGGAATATTTTTTGTGCTGATGTTGATGATGCCACCCGCAAACTCTCCGGGCATATCGGGTGTTGCTGTTTTAATAATCACAAGGTTATCGAGCATGTTGGCCGGAAAAATATCAAAAGCAAAGGCTTTGCGGTCGCTTTCGGAGCTGGGCAGCGGCGATCCGTTAATGTAAGCGGCGTTGTAACGATCGCTCAGACCGCGGATGATGGCAAATTTATTATCCTGGATGCTGGCACCGCTCACACGCTTTAAAACATCACTGGTATTGCGGTCGGGAGTAGCTCTGATGGTTTCCGCACTTACACCATCGCTCACACTGGCGCTGTTTTTTTGCTGAAGAATGAGCGCCGTGTTGTTTTCTTTGTTGAGGGTAACCACCACTTCAATTTCGCCCAGTTCCTGCGAAGCAGCGGGATCCAGCTGAACCGGCACATCGGTTACATTTCCTCCGGTGACCACCACATCGATTATTTTTTTATTGGTATAGGAAACATAACTTACCACTACAGTATACTTACCCGCAGGAATTCCCGGAATGATGAACTTTCCGTCAAAGTCGGCCGAGGTGCCTTTTTTCAGTTCTTCAACAAGAATGGTGGCGCCCGGCAAAGTTTCGCCTGTTTTGGCATCCAGGATGGTTCCGCTTATTTTTCCCGCTTGCGCGAACGTTTTGAAGCCGATAAGCAAAAAAAGGAGGCTGAGTGATAAAGTCTTCTGCATGTTGTTTGAATTACGCTGCAAAAAAAGCAACCTAAGGTTACAGCTACCTGAAGCCCACGTTACCAAAACTTTAAAATAAGCGCATGTAAATGGTCATAACTTAATAATTAGTTAACTTTCGGACTGGTACCGAAGCCTAACTTTGTATCATCATTGACTAATATGAATAATGCAGGTTTTAAAATATTACTGGTAGACGACGAACCCGATATCGTTGAATTTCTGGGTTACAATCTGAAAAAAGAAGGTTACGACATTCTGACTGCCAATAATGGAAAAGACGCCATTGAAATAGCCCGCAGAGAAATTCCGCACCTGATCATCCTCGACGTGATGATGCCCGATATGGACGGCATTGAAACATGTAGGGAATTGCGCGAACAAAAAGGATTACAGGATGTGCTCATCGCTTTCCTGACAGCGCGGAGCGAAGATTACACGCAGATCGCGGGATTTGAAGTAGGTGCCGATGATTACATTACCAAGCCCATCAAACCCCGTGTTTTTATCAGCCGTGTAAAAGCTTTACTGCGCAGGCTTCAAACCAGTGCCGACACAGAAGCCAATACTGAATTCGGAGATGTAAAAATTGACAAGGAAAAACATTCTGTATTTAAGAATGGTGTTGAGATCTCACTTCCTAAAAAAGAATTTAAGTTACTTGCTTTGTTAAGCAGCAAACCGGGTAAAGTGTTTACGCGTGAATTTATTCTCGACCAGGTTTGGGGCGACGAAGTGGTGGTGGGCGACCGTACCATTGACGTTCACATCCGCAAACTTCGCGAGAAGATCGGCGATGATTACTTTAAAACTGTAAAAGGCGTTGGTTATAAGTTCGAGTTCTGATCGTCCTGGTTGTCTTTCACGCGCTTCTCGGCATCACTGCCTTCTTCGGTTTTGCAACTAGGGCCCACATCGGTGTGGGCTTTTTTTCCGATCTCTTCCACTTCTTTAATAAACTGCCCTACTTTCTGGTTGACATAAGGTCCGCCGTAGGCGTCAATCAAAAGGCCCTTTGTCCCGTCGTTGGCTTCAATGGCGTATAACACAGAATTATCAGCAGGATCGCTCTCGCCTTCAAAACGGTAAAAGTTCACGATCTTCACTTCATTAGGAACATATAACTTGCCGGAAGAAGGCGCTTCAATACCAGCCTTTTTCGGAACAAAGTTTTCTGTAAAACCTTCCTGTGTAAGACGGTTGGTGCAGCTCACCAGGGTGGTCATTTCCGTTTTTTCAAAATTTTCCATAAAAATTTTATATTAATACGATTATGAAAAGTTTGTGCCATGCGCAGGCCGTGTAAACACTAAAAAACAATCATCGGGCGGATTAAAACTGTCAAAAAACACAGAGGTAGCAATGTTCTGGGGAATTAATTCTACGGATCAGGTTTGTTTTCGTTCATTTAAAAAAACATCTTTATCTTGGTTGATCACACATTAAAAATATAGTCCGCCCAAACAGAGTTTGACCGCGAAGTGACTGAGAACACATCCAGATAAGAACCAGGCCATAATCTCTTACAACCAAATGAAATCCATTATCGCTGTCATCTTTTTAGTTTTAGCTTTCAGTCAATGTCATGGCCAATCGTGGTACACGCAATACACAGGCACCATTAACCTGAAAGTGTCAATTGGAATTCAGGCAGACTCTTCAGTTGTGAACTCCAACCAAGACGAGGTAATGCCGGCAGTCAGCACTGGCGATGCGGTTATTGATGTGTTGTATAAAATATACTCCACAAAACGCTATACCTATGGCTTGGTTTATATTACGGAATCACATTCATTTCTTGTTTACAGAAAAGCTGAACCGCACTTAGAGTTTGTGATCGACAGAAAAAAAGCGATAGTGTATGACCTAACCTCTAAAAAACGCTTCAGCTACCGCGATGCAGATGTAATAGAAAACACGCTTGCGATACCGGACTCTTTAAGATTTGAAAGAAAGATTGTTTCTCAAAAAAACAATCTTGATACCGCTACAATCGTATTTAACAAATCCTGGCCCGCTCATCTTCAATGTAAACTTCTGTTAAAAGAGAATCCCTGTGGGGTTGAAGTCATCCGA
>CAZFCR010000151.1:0-7718 GCA_964517305.1 uncultured Akkermansia sp. | reverse complement strand
ATCCTGGGCCTGCTGATGCCTGGCTCATTCGCCTATTCCATTCTGCTGGGCGCGTCGGCCGCAGTGTTAGGGGTAGGCGCGGTGATGGCGGTTTATTCGCCCGGTTACAGGGTTTATCTTTTCGGCACTTTTGAACTCCAGTATAAATATTTTTTCCTGATGAACTTTGTAATAAATACCATCATTGATTTTTCAGTGAATACGGGGGGGAAAATATCGCACATTGGCGGTGCATTGTTTGGCCTGGCTTACGGCTACGCTCTTAAGAACGGACACGATCTGCTCAACATTTCTTTTTTAAGGATCAGGAAAAAGAAGTCGCATTTAAAAGTGGTGAGCCACCAGCGCGACTTCAGTACAACTTCCGCCAAAACCACGGGTGATGAACAGAAGATGGATGAACTGCTGGATAAGATCTCGAGAAGCGGTTACGATAGTTTGTCAAAGCGTGAAAAAGAAGAGCTTTTCCGACTTTCCCAGAAGAACAAATAAAAACAGGGATCTTCTTTTCCAATTTTAAATCATTTTTAAGTTTTGTTTGTTGATAATTAGAGATGTTCATAAAATGTTTCTGCAAATCGCTTTGCCTATTTTAGTGATCCTTAAATGAAATTCAGAAGTTTACTGATAGTGGCTGTGTGTCTGATGGTGTGTTTTTTTAAAGCCCAGCCCAAAAACTTCACGCAAATCGAAGACGCCGAGGAACATTTCGAGAATGGAAATTTTTTACTGGCCATTGATGCCTATCGCAATGAACTGAAGAAAGATCCGGATCGCATTGATGTAAAATATAAGCTGGGCATTTGTTACCTGAATACCCGTATCAGCCGGGAAGAAGCGGTGGCTTACCTCGAAGAAGCATCGCGTTTTCCTAAAACCGAAGCCGAAGTATGGCTCTATCTTGGCAAGGCGTATCACCTGAACAACAGGCTGAGCGAAGCCATCAGCGCTTATGAGAAGTTTAAACAGTTGCGGCCAAAGTTCGCAGCGGAAGCCGACCGTTACATTGATCAGAGTAACCGTGCCATCCGCGCCATGCAGGACACGTCCAACGTTACGGTTCAGAACCTCGGGCCCGACATCAACAGCGAAGAACCCGATTACAATCCTTTTATAGACGCGAATGAAATGTTTCTTGTTTTTACATCGCGGCGAAAAGAAAATTTCGGAGGCAAACGCATAGAGGTTGATGGTTACCGGAGCAGCGATATTTACCAGTGTGTTCATGAAAACGGCGGCTGGAGCAAAGCACGGAATTCGGGCCGCGGTGTGAATACCAATCTCGATGAACAGGTTGTGGGACTGAGTGCCGATGGCCTCGAGATGAACGTGTACCTCGATCACATTGACAGGTTCGGCGATCTGTACACCAGCGTGAGACGCGACAGCAGCAGCGATTTTATGAAACCAAAAAAACTGGAGGAGATCGTGAACGAAAAAATTGAGACCAGCGGCTGTTTCAGTAACGACGGGCAGCTGATGGTATTTGCCCGCCGGGACGACATGCGCGATAACAGCGACCTGTATATGAGCAGAAAATTGCCAAATGGTAAATGGGGTGTTCCGACAAGACTTTCAGACACCATCAACACACCTTTTAATGAGGACTGCCCTTTTTTATCTTTCGATGGGGAGACACTTTATTTTGCGAGCGAAGGACATCAGTCCATTGGCGGATATGACTTGTTTAAAAGCACCTGGGACCAGCAGAAGAATACATTTTCGAAACCGGAGAACCTGGGATATCCTATCAACTCTACCGATGATGACAGAAGTATTTGTGTAACCAAAGACAAAAGGATGGCTTACATCAGTGCATTCAGACCCAACGGTTTTGGTGATCTTGATATTTACCGGGTTAAATTTAATCAGGCCGAACCTTTGATAGCCTTGTATACAGGACAGATTTACATGGGCGATACAATTCCGAAAAACCAGCCAAAGAGTTACGCCGTTAACATTATCGTCACCGACAAACAAAGCAATTACGAATACAGTTTTGTTCCACACCCGCGCACGGGCCGATTTGTTATGGCCTTACCAGCCGGTAGCTACGAACTTTTAACGCAGGCAAAAGGTTTTGAACGGTACACCGAAGATCTGACAATAACCGACATGGGCAGACAGCACGACGCGCAGGTAAAAAATATCTTGCTGAAACGTTCACCCAAACCGGCCAAACCAAAAACCAAAAAACCCTGATTGTTTTTTAAAAATTTACATTATTCCTTAAACCAGATTAATCTTTATATCCCGGGGAAATTGTAATTTCAGGTATGGACAGAAAAGAGTTTATCAAAAAAGGCGCTTTCAGTGCGTTTCTGCTGGGCGTTTCCTCATCATTCGGCAATATTGCCAGGTTTGTGAAACCGGCCAGCCGTTACCGGAGCATAGAAGCTATTTGTTCACCCACCAACACACACATGGTAGGCGACGGTTTTAAGGTGATGAATTTTTTTCCGGGCGGGAAAGGCTTTGAAGAAAGGATGAGTCCTTTTTTTCTTCTTGATTTTAACGCCGAAGTTCATTTTCCTCCTTCTGAAATTTCGCGTGGCGTTGGGGTGCACCCTCACAGGGGCATCGAAACCATCACTTTTGCATATAAAGGAAGTGTAGCGCATCACGACAGCGCCGGAAACAGTGGCGTGATCAACCCGGGCGATGTGCAGTGGATGACTGCCGGCGGCGGGGTACTTCATAAAGAATACCACGAGAAAAATTTTGATAAACAGGGAGGTGCATTTGAAATGGTTCAGCTCTGGATCAATCTGCCCCGTAAACACAAGATGACGCCGGCCAAATATCAGAGCATCCTCCATGCAAAAAAACCAAAAATTGAACTGCCGGGCAAAAGCGGTGCAGTGCATGTGGTGGCAGGAGAATATAAAGGTGTAAAAGGGATTGCGGAGGCATTTTCGCCCGTGAATATTTATGATATTCATCTTAATCCAAATGCGGAATTCAGTTTTACACTTCCCGGTGGATATAATTCGGGAATACTTGTAATTGACGGTGCGGTAAGCATCAACGAAACCTCGGTACCAGAAAATCATTATGTTCAGTTTAAGAATGAACCCGGAGAGATCCTGGTTCGCGCCTCAAAAAAATCAATTCTGCTTGTGCTGAGTGGTGAGCCGCTGAACGAACCTTACGTCAGTTATGGTCCCTTTGTCATGAACACCGAAGCTGAGATCAGGCAAGCCATTGAAGATTACAACGCCGGAAAATTCGGTTTCCTGGCAGACTAAATTCAGACAAAAGCCTCGCCGTTGAGTTCAAACACAACGGCTGCTCCCGCGCGTGTGCCTGCGGCAACTGACTGTGAGACCGATCGCATGGGCGATGAATTGTCGCCCGCCACAAAAACGCCCGGCGCGTTGCTGCGCTGCATTTCATCACATTTTAAATGACCTGAGTCAAGCACCTCACAGTTCAGGTCCGAAGCAATGCTGCCGTTTTGTTCAAAAGCAGGTCGGGCATACATCACAGTGCCTTTGATTGTTTTTCCGCTTTTTAATTCCAGCGATTCCAACATGCCCTTGTGATGATGAAGGGCCGCGATGTTATCTTCCATCACTTCAATGCCATTCCTTATAATGATTTGCTTTTGTTCCGGCAAGAGTCCCGACGCGTCGTAGAGAATGAGTGTGATCTGTTTTGTCCAGTTGCTGATGAGCATACACATGTGAAAAGCCACTTCCCCGGCCGCGTAAATAAAAGTAGGTTTTCCCGCCACTTCATACCCGTGACAAAAAGGACAATGCAGAACAGAGATGCCCCAGCAGGCATCAAAACCTTTGATTTCCGGCAATAGGTCGCGGATTCCACCAGCAAGAATTATTTTTTTTGTCTTTAATACATTGCCTTCTGATGTTTTAACGAAAAAACCGTTTGTTTCTTTCCCGGCAGTGATCGCCTCACCGCTGTAAAATGAAACGCTGGTGTAGCGGCCTAGTTCTTGTCTGGCTTTTTCAAGAATAAACGAGGGCGCTACGCCATCGCTGCCGATAAAGTTATGAGAATGGGGCGTGTTGCGGTTACAGGGCTTACCGGCATCGATCACCAGTGTTTTTTTGAATGAGCGGCCAAGGGCCATTGCTGCAGAAAGTCCTGCATAACTGCCCCCTACAATGATGCAGTCATAAACGTTGGATGAAGCGGCTGACATAAATAGTATAAAGGTGAAGATAATTTTATAAAAATTTTGTGGCTGGCACGCCATTTTACCATCTCTTCACAAAATAATTTTGAGAAAACAGAACTGCCATAGTAATTTTAGTCACATGTATAAAATCATCCTCTTTTTTATTGTATCATTTGGTTTGAGCTGCCACTTCTCTGATTACCGCCGTCTTGAGGGATATGATCTGCAGAAACCAGACGAAAATATGGTGCTGCCTGCTGAACTGCATGAAATTTCAGGAATTACAACGCTGGACGAAAAGACGCTGGGTTGTATTCAGGATGAAAATGGCGTGCTTTTTTTTCTGGATGCCGACAGTAAAAAAATCAGCCGTGAACTTGTTTTTGGTGGAGACGGTGATTATGAAGGCATTGCCCGCGCCGGCAAATCTGTATACATTCTCAGAAGCGACGGTAACCTTTTTGAGATCCCTGATTTCAGAATGGAGGAGTCTGAAACGCGGTACCACGTGACCAATGTACCTGCCATGAACAACGAAGGTTTGTGTTACGATAAGGATAATTCCAGGTTGTTGATAGGATGCAAAGGTAAGATCGAAAAGGGGCCGGCTTACAAGGACCGGCGTTTTATCTACGCGTTTGACCTTAAAACAGGACAACCGGGGACTTCGCCTGTGTTTGAATTTAACGCAGCTGAGATCACACGTTTCGCCGTGAAGAACGGTATTGTTCCTGCGACGAAAGAAAATAAAAAGGGAAAGACGATCAATAACCAGATCAGGCTGAATACTTCTGAGATTGCTATTCATCCAATTACAAAAGAATTGTTTTTATTGTCGGCCAGCGATCACATGCTCATGGTGTTTAACCTCAGAGGTGAAATTCAGCACATTGAGAAACTGGACCCCCTGCTTTTTAATAAACCTGAAGGCATTGCTTTTTACAATAATGGCGACATGCTCATTACCAATGAAGGGCAACAAAAGGAGCCAAAAATACTGCGTTTTAACTTCAGTAAACACTAAAATATACGGCCGAAGTTATCAGGGGCATTCGGCTATGAATTTCCCGGTACATCGAAATTGGGAGTGAAAGCGGATAATGGTGGCTAATTTCATACCACCGAACATGAAACAAAACTATTTTTTAATAATCATACAATTTTTTCAGGCCTGTCGTTCTCTGGGCGTGGGGCTGTTATTTGTTCTGGTGATGTCCGGCAGCCTCAGCGCCCAAACCGGGGTGAAGGCGCGGAATGCCGATCCGGCTTCTTTTCATGTGTATCCAAATCCGGGAGCGGGGGTTTTTAATGTTCAGGTAAAGGAGCAGGATAAAAATTTCGACATCAATGTTTACAATCTCGTCGGGCAAATGATCTTTCATTGGGAATCTTCTTCGGGGGCCGCGGCTACTGTAGAAATTAACCTGAGCAAACAACCGAAAGGCGTTTATTTTGTGGAACTGGATACAGAAAAAGCAAGTCTGCTTAAAAAAATAATTCTCGACAATTCGCGGGAGAATTAAAGTTATCCGTCTTCTATTTCCCCCTCTTTTTAAAATCTGTTTTCCTGTTGGCCTCTGCCGCTTTTTCTATTGTAAAGAGCTGACTGTTGAGCGAACGCTCAAGCTGAATGTTAATCATTGTGCAGGCGTTGGCATGAAGAGCAGCGTTTAGAAACTCAGGGCTTGCAGCAAACCGCGCTTCTCTGAACAACACGGGTCCTGCGTTGGGCCTCGCTTTAATGATAAGGCCCAGTGCCTGAATACCTTTTATTGCCGCCCGCAGAATTTCTCCTGAGGGAGCGATCACTTCTGGACAGCCCGTTATCACATCATAGTTCAGGTAATAGGTCAGTGTACTTTTATTTGTGTTGCATTGCCTGTCGGTAAAAAATCCGCTGGGAAGTCCGTCTGGATCGTTCGTTTCGTTGGTCAGAAGGAGATCGTAATCAGTCAGCTGTTTCCCGTCAGAGTCGATGAGCTGGAATATGAGCTGGCAATGCCGGTCGTGAATGTGAAGCCTGCTGCGCGTGAGTGTCGTTTCAGTTTCAAGCCGTGACTGGCTCTGCACAATTTCGGTCTCAATACTGAATTTTTTAATTACATTAGAATAGTCTTTGTTGTTCTCCACGGCTAGACATTCAAACAGTGCATCCATGGTTTCTTTGCCCCGGGTTTTACCTGGCGCGGCAGCGATACTGCGCATAATGCCCATGTTTTTATTGGAATGCGAAACTTGGCTCACGATTCTTAAGGGAGAGGAGGGCGCTGTTTCTATAGAGATGATCTGAAGATCACCACCGGCTTGTTGTTGTAAACGGATCAGCCTGCTGTTAAGATTTGCAGATGCCACGCGCACCACGCCATCGGAGCCAACTTCTCCCGTGTATGAATTCAGGTGGTCATAAAATTTACGGTCAATATCCTGGCCGGTAATTACGAACTGAAAAACGTTGTTGGCGGTGAAACGGGCCCCGTTCCTGATCCAATCGGTATTTAGCCGCCAGGCCTCAGAGCTGCCCAACTCAAGCCAGTCCAGCACTTTTTGTCCGGGTTCCACGCTGTCGATCCATGAGCGGATGCGACTGAGACGGCCTTTGCCAAGTTGGGCGAGCGCAGAGCCATGATTAGGAGGAGCCAGCATAATCAGATGACTCATGGGACATGTTTCGGGAGACTTTGAGTAATAGAGGCGCAACCAGTTTCTGATCAAAGGTCCGCCGGTAGAATGCGTGATGCATACAAATGTTTTCAGGTCATCGGTAAGAAGTTGGTTACGGCAAGCCAGTTCAAAAGCCCGCGAAAGATCGTCGAGGGTTACGTCATCGTTAAAGCTGATGTAGGAGCCCAGGTAAAGATCGCTGATGCTGATCTGAAATTTTTTGAAAGCAGCTTCTGCGGCGAGGCGTTCGGGCAACTGACCGTAAGTGTCGAGGCTGGTTACGCTGTAACCGTGAACAAACACAATGTGGCGCTTCATTTGATCTGGGTTTAAAAAAGCAAATTAATAATTTAATTGATAAACGAAGTGCAATGCCTGTGATCACCTGGCGAGTTTACGGGTAAATAATTGCACAAATAATAAAAATTAGTCTCGAACGGTAACTACTTTAACTGGAATAAAATTTGAGAAAGAGACAATGTCTGGATTTGCAAAAAGAAGCAATTTGCTTTTAAGGGGGGAAACATTTTTTGCAAATCCATTCCGGTGTTAAAGCCGGGCAGACTCATCCGGAATTTTCGGTGATTACTTATAAGAACAAAGAAGAGTATTTGTTCTTTCTAAAAAGCCAGGTTGCATGTCCTGGCTTTTTTGTTTTTACGATGTTAAGCAGAAAGGGTTATTACAAATTTTAACATCAAATTCCCCGGGCAGAGTGTTAACTTTCTTGTGATTTAGTTTTTAATAATTATATTTGATTTAATCAATACTTTCTGTCATGATAGTAGAAGCTTCAAAATCGGATGTTGAACGCCTGAAAACAATTTCTCAGGGAGAGGTCAACAATTTAAAAGAATACAAATTATTGCTGGAAGGTATTGTTGAGACGCTTGAAAAAGATGTTCTTGAGATG
>CAZFCR010000150.1:0-7780 GCA_964517305.1 uncultured Akkermansia sp. | reverse complement strand
TGAAGAAGATCATCCCTTCGGCGGAAGTGTTGAAGGAAAAAATAGAGATACACGAAGACCGGTTGGGTAACTGGCTCGACATGATGGCGCGCACCGTGCTGGATTATACACCACGAATTATTTCCGGGCTTCTCGTATTGTTTATCGGCATGTGGCTGATCACCCGCATTGCCCGGCTTGCCGAAAAGGCAATGGGCCGCAGAGAACTCGAAATAAGCCTGCGCACCTTTCTTAAAAGCCTTATCAGCATCGGGTTAAAAATTGTACTCATTGTTACCGTTGCAGGCATGGTGGGCGTTGGCACTGCCAGTTTTGTCACCATCCTTGGCGCCGCGGGTCTGGCCGTGGGTCTGGCCCTGCAGGGTTCCTTGTCCAACTTCGCAGGAGGGGTGCTCATCCTGATTTTTAAACCTTTTAAAGTGGGCGATACCATTGAAGCAGGCGGACAATCGGGTACCGTAACGGAGATCCAGATCTTTAACACCATCTTACTCACGGGCGAACACAAAACTGTGATCCTTCCCAACGGACCGCTTTCCAACGGCACCATTGTAAATGTGAGCAGGCACGGCGACCTGCGTGTAGACATTCAGCTGACTGTGAGCAGTGACAATGACCTGGACGCCCTGCGAGAACAGGTCATGATCACCCTCAATTCGCATCCGAAAATTTTAACCAACCCTGCGCCGGCCATTTTTATAGGCACCATCAGCCAGGGTGCGGTTAACATTACCCTCCAGGCCTATTGTCTTCAGGGTGAGGCGGGCACTTTAAGAAGCGAACTGTACGCGCAAATGAAAACTCTATTTGAACGCGAAGGCATCAGGCCGGCCATACAGGAACGCATCATTCACAACATCAAAGCCAATTAAGCACATGACTTTACCCGAAATTCAAAAACAGGTTGATGACTGGATCAAACAGTATGGCGTGAGGTATTTTAACGAACTCACCAATACCGCCCTGCTCATGGAAGAAGTAGGTGAAGTGGCGCGCATCATGGCCCGGCGTTATGGCGAACAAAGCGAAAAAGAATCAGACAAACAAAAATCACTGGGCGATGAAATGGCCGATGTACTCTTTGTGCTGGTATGCCTGGCCAACCAGACCGGTATTGATCTTGAACAGGCCATGAAACAAAATCTTGAGAAAAAAACACAACGCGATCATCAGCGTCACCTCAACAATAACAAACTGAAAGATCAATAAAACAAGCCCGGATTCGCGAAAAAATTAAAATAAGGTTTCGGTTTCCTGATCACCTGACCTTCCTGGTATAAAAAAACATGGCCTTCCGTATCCAGCATCGGGAGATGGCAGTTTTTTGATTTCTGCCACGAAGCGGGTATAAATTTCATGTTATGAATAAATTTATTCTGAACCTCGTTGCGCACCTGCTCTGCATCCACACCCGCGCTGGCCTGAACGATCTGGCCATAATATCCCGTATTGTATTTAAACTGCGCTGAAAGAATGCCATGCGAAAAACGCGTGTGTTTGCCGCCCACGGTATCCATATAACAATTGTTGTAAAACGCTTTGATGAGAAAGATCTCAGCCTTCCTGCCAAACTCTCCCGTCCAGATGCTGCAGTTTAAACCTGCCTGGAAAAAATCCCGGTAATGGTATTGCAATAAAAAAGCGCCGGTGCGAAACCGGTCGAGTGTGGGTCGCGCCAGAATATCGTTTTCCAGCAACAAAGAAAAATTATCAACGCCGAAAGAAACAATGCCCGTTTGCTGAGTGGTACCTATCCGGTTAAAATACGCGTTGTATGAATAGGCGATGGTGTGACTGTAACCGGTTTGATTGGAAACCGAACTGATAAAAGGATTGTTGTAAAGCGCAGGCGGACCGTAACCAAACACAATTCCCTGTGCCAGCACAAATTCCGTATAACGCAGCTTCGGCCCCAGATTTTTAAAATTATAGTACGCGCGTAATTCTGAATTAAACTGAAATTGTTGCTGTCTGAAAAACAAATTAAGATTAAATCCCAGCCTCTGTACATGTGTGCCGAAGGCCAGGTGAGCGCCCACATTAAACCCAATACCATTTGCAGCATACAGAAGATCTTTCTGCGCTTTTACCGGTTGCCAGATCAACCAGCTTAACAAAAAATTATAAAGTATGCGCCGACGCGGAAAGAATCTCACTGTAAAGTTGCTGTGGTGTTAAATTTAATCCGTTAACGCGCAAATGCGCGCGTTCATAAAATGGCCTGCGTTCTTTTAACCTGGCACTCACAAAATCCGGAATCTCTTCCTGTTTCAGTTGACTCAGCAATGGCCGCCCGCCTGCGTTTTGGGTAAGACGTGACACCAGTGCTTTTTCATCCATCTCGATGTAAACAAGTAATCCGGCTTCTTTCACAAGCATTAGATTTTTTTCAGAACATATAGTGCCACCTCCGAGACTTACCAGCACTGGCTCGCCATTCGAAGCGAGAATGTCTTCCAGGTGTTGCGTTTCCAGCGCCCGAAAAGCGGTTTCGCCCTGTTCCTTAAAAATATCGGGTATTGTTTTTTGCCCGGCTGACTCAATAAAAACATCAAGGTCAATGAAACGATATGACAGCAAAGAAGCGGTTTTTTTTCCAAGCGTTGTTTTTCCGCTGCCCATAAAACCTGTCAAAAAAATAAACCGCGGAAGCATACAAGAACAAGGTTAAACGGGCACTGAGCTGGAGAGGGTACTGATCTTAAAACTGATGTTAAACAGGTAATGGTCTTTTACCTTTTTAAAAGCGCAATCGTAGCTGTCGGCTTTCTCAAATAATTCCCTGATTTTTTCGGCAGGTTCACCCGCGTTGTCCTCTTTTCCCGAAAGAAAACCCAGTTGTGTGTCGATCACGTTTTTTTGAGAGGCGTTCACCACGTTAAGGGTGTCTACCACATAATGTTCTTTCTGTCGCGATATTACCAGCAGAGATTTATAGTGCATGCGTTCGTCGTCGGGATAAAAATTGTGCCGGATGATGTTCTCAACACAATCGCTGGTGGCCGTTTCCACTTTTTTCACAAAATCGGGTGATTCCCCAAGGCTCTCAAGCTTACTGCGGGTGATCTTCAGCACCTCGCCAAGCACACCTTTGTCGATAAAGCCATAATAGCTGAAAACGACATTGTTGTGGTAAAGCTTTTCAATAAGTGTTTCCATGCTTATTGTTTTTAAAATTAAAACAAGAACTCCCGGTCAAAGCCGCAGCATCAACCCGATTAAAGGTACTGTTTTTTTGATAATGCAAATTCTTTCGCAAAATAAGTGAGGATCACAGAAGCGCCCGCACGTTTGATGCTCAGTAAAATTTCGTCCCGTACGCGGTCGCCGTCTATCCAGCCTTTTGCGGCCGCGGCTTTTACCATGGCATATTCTCCGCTCACATTGTAAGCAGCAATTGGAAGATTAAAATTATCGTTGAGCGATTTAATGATATCAAGGTAACTGAGCGCGGGTTTCACCATTAAAAAATCAGCGCCTTCGTTAAAATCGAGATCAGCCTCCAGCAAAGCCTCCTTACTGTTGGCAGGATCCATCTGGTAGGTTTTTTTGTCACCGAATTTGGGTGCGCTGTCGAGGGCATCCCTGAAAGGTCCGTAAAAAGCGCTGGCATATTTGGCGGTATAACTCATGATGGACACATTTGTAAAATCGTATTCATCGAGTGCTTCGCGGATAAAACCCACACGGCCATCCATCATGTCGCTGGGGCCAATGATATCGGCACCTGCCTCGGCCTGGGCCACGGCCATTTCGGCAAGGATCTGAAGCGTTTCGTCGTTGAGGATCTCCCCGTCTTTTACATAACCATCGTGACCATCGCTGCTGTATGGATCCATGGCGACATCGGTCATGATCACACATTCAGGAAATTCTTTTTTAATCGCACGGATAGTGGAAAGATAGAGTCCGTTTTTATTCACTGATTCAGTCGCCTTTTTGTCTTTCAGACTTTCTTCAAGGTTCGGAAAAATATCAAAAGTACCGATGCCCAGTTTCATGCAGGTTTAAATTTCTTTCAGTATCAGATCCTGGCTCAGCCTGAAGATGCCGGGCATTGAGCTCACTTCCCTTTTCTGATTCTCTCCATCTATGAGGAATAAAGGCAAAATGAGGTCCTGTACCTGTACGCTGTTTTCCTGCACAAGATTGCGGATCACGGCGTTTTTTCTGTTTCGGCGCGGACGGTGTGATAGGTTGATCATAGGTCAAAGTTAGCTGATTTTATCTTATCAGCGAACTTGGTGCCACAACGAAATTAAAGATCTAATAGCTGTACTGCTGTGGAATGTTCCGGCGCTGATCCATTTCCAGCATGGCAGCCAGCACCAGCTGCGAATAATTCTGTGAGGCGCTTTTGAAACGCGAGGTTTGTGTGCGCCACAGGGTGAAGATCAGGTCCATGTTGCCTTCTTTAGGCTGAATGGTGAACAGGGCGCGCCTTACGTTGCCGGCTCCGGCGTGATAAACGTGCATCACAAGCAACTTGAACCACAACTCATCTTTGCTGTAATCAGTGATCTTCAGCGAGTCTAGCATGCGCGTGGCGTATGGAATACAAATGGATTTGATCAGACTGCTGGCCGCGTAAGCGCTGCGTTCAAAATCAGCGCGCTCATCAACGTGTTTGTTTACTTTTAATCCATACATCTTCGCCACATCTTTCATGAGCTGAAAAGGTCCATAAGCTCCCACGTTTGATTTCTGGAGTTTATTCGGACTCTCGATCAGCAGGATGGCCTGGGCATACCATGGATCTACACCATTGCGGATAAAACTGTTGATGCCATTCTGGAAATTGCGCGAGGTGTGATCAAAATCATAAAAGAATTTTTTTCCGCTTGTAATTAAAATACGGCCATTGGTATCCAGTTGCAAAGCCTGGCGAACGCTGTCGCGGTACCATTGTTTTTCAAGTTCAGTTTTGCCGTTCCATTCGCGGATGCAGATCTTCTGAATGATCGTACGGCTGTGCGCCACACTCACAATGGCACTGTCCTGGTGCAGGTTCATGATGTTGCGCCAGAAACGCACCTGGGGCAATGTGTCTACTTTATAATGATAGAGTGAACGGTCAAAAACATAATTTTCATTGTAGCGGGTTTCCGGATTGTAAAAACCTACCACGCTTTTACACAACTCTGTACAAAAAGGGTCGTTGTAGGATGCAGTAACGGAAACAGAAGGTGTTTTACGCGAAAGACTGTCATCACCAAGCACTTCGGCGTAGGTACAGGAATAAAACAAAAGACAAAAGAGAGCAAGAGGACGCATGTATTTCATTAAAAATTGTATCAGCTTAAAGATAATAAAATAGCCGGAAGCGTTGTTATCAGTCTGGCTATTTTTATTACATCTCAATTGTTAATTATTGTCATGATGACCTTTCAAAGCCAATACCGGACCAGAACCTGTTAAAATTTAAGGCAGAGAAAGCAGAAGAAACCAAAATTGCAGAGAAAATTTCCCAGAATGCGGGCGAGACCAGGATTATTTTTTGTTTGCGGTTTTTTTATCCTTGGCCGGAGCAAGATACTCCTGCATGTAATCGTTAAAATTTTTGCTTTTATAAGCGTTGCTGCCAATAAAAGAGAGAATGGGTTTTAATCTTTCAGGGCTTTGGTAAAAATTAAGCACGTCAAGCGTGTTCATTTCCTCATCGAGCAAACACAGGGAGGGCAGAGCAAAACGGTTATTGCTGAGTTTTAACGCAAGCGTGTGCATCGGGAAATTATTGATGGGTGTATTAAAAAATTGTTCGTTCTTAAAAACAATGGTATCCGTTGAAGTAACGTTGAACTTCACCACATAAAAATTTTTATTGATGTAATTCGCAACGCTGGTATCTGAAAAACTGGTGGCATTCATCACACGCCCTGAATTACAAAAATCCGCGCTCAGACTCACCAGCACTTTTTTAGGTTTCTTTTTCATGAGGTTCTGCACCTCGCTGAAAGTGTATTCTTTTACCGGAATCTTTTTGTAAGCCGTATCTGTAAAAGTATGTGTGAAATGTTTGTTGAATTCATCGAACACCGTGGTCTGCCATACATTTTCAACCATAAATATCAGCATCGGTTCAATTTTCTTTTCATCAAGATAACCCTGGGTGAGCAGGTTATAGGTAAAATCGTTGGTTGAAAAAACTGTTGAAGGATAACTTAATTTATTGCCCAGAAATTTAACTGCCAGTTCATGGGGCGTGCGCGGTTCAGGACCCAGGGGTTTGTAGATCTTGCCTTCGTACTCGATGGTATCTTTTGTTTCCGCGTCAAATTTCACGGCGTAAAAATGCTGGTTGATGTATCCGGCCAGGTTGGGATTGGAATACGTGGTGCGCATCATGTGTTTGCACCAGCCGCACCAGTCGGTATAAATATCGATCAGCAAAGGTTTTTTAACCTGTTTGTATTTTTCCTGTGCTTCTTTAAAGCTGATCCATTGCACAAGGCCATTATTCTCGGGCTGCTGTGCAGATAAAAACATGGGTCCTGCAACGAGGCAGACAAATAAAAATCTCAGGAACATAATAAAGGTGATGTCTATTTTTTTCTAAATTTATAAACTAATCGCCATGAACAGAAAATTACTTTTATGTGGATTAACAATCTTTGCATTTTTCTCTTCCGCGCAGAATTTTACCGGCGTTTATACTTTCTCCAACGTCACCGCCAGTTCCGGCACGCTTGATCCCACGCCGGTACCTGTTGTACAGGGACTTTTATTTAAACCATTCCTGGCCACGCATCCCGCAGGAAATTCAAATGCCTCCGGACGTTTTTCTTTTACAGGCTGGCCGGTGGGAGCCACTAACGCAGATAACAACTACGGAAATTTTACCGCGGCGCTCTCCCCTACTTTGTTTTATGAAGTGTCGCTTGAAGTGCTTCCCGGTTATACCCTGCAGCTCGAGAACATTGATTTCCGCGTGCGGCGTTCGGGCACCGGCATCAGGAATTATTGTGTACGTTCATCGCTGGACAACTACACGAACAATCTCGCAGCCAGCACGGGCACCAACAGCAAACTCTCTGTGATTCTCAATAATATTTTTTTCTGGCGGTATGATAGTGTGTCCACCTCGTCCGACCAACGCGGCAGCGCGGTGCAGGGTGGCTCTTCTTTTTCTGCGATCACCGGAACAGTTAACTTCCGTTTTTTTGCCTGGAATGCGGAGGCCTATGGCGGCACGTTCAGCATTGACGATGTGCGGTTTATTGGTTTGATAAAAGACAGTTTGTATACCGACAACCCATTGAATGTTACAGTTTCACCAACAATCAGACTGAACATTTTTCCCCAACCTGTCCACGACCGGATCTTCATTCAGGGTGCAGAACAGATCAGAAGGGTGGAGGTGCTGAATGCAGAAGGACGTGTTGTTTACAACGACGATCATAATGGTGAAACGCTGATGGAGATCAAGACTGCCGCCTGGTCGAACGGGATTTACATTTTGTCTGTTTCCCGGTCAGACGGATCAACCCAGCATCAGAAAATACTTATTCACCATTAAATTTTCTGCTTTCTACAAATCGTAGCAAGGCATTGCCACAGTTCATGGTAATTTTATACAATGAACAAAGAGGAATTTGTTTTGCTTCCCATGCAGGAAAAGGTTGAGCTGGTCTGGCAGCAGGGAGAGATCATTTCTGAAAAAGCTTATTATGATTGCAACATCACATTGTTTTTACTCGAAGACTTTTTCGTAGAGATCTTTTTCAGCAGAACCAGTGAAGAAATTGTAGGCACGGACATTCAGGACCATCCTCAGATCCTT
>CAZFCR010000149.1:0-7809 GCA_964517305.1 uncultured Akkermansia sp. | reverse complement strand
ACTGTGCAGAAGTTCGGTCGGCTAATTCAGATAGACGAAGCAGGAATAAATATGGGAAATATGGGGATGAGTCGAGACTATTCCTGGCGTTCCGGGCGCGGAAAGGAAAACTGTCAAACTTTAATTGTCATGGTGGAGCCGGGAGGTCAGGCGATCTGTAAACCCATTAAGAATTGCAGTGCGGATACCCTTAAGGAATTTATTACGCAGTATGTTCCACCTGATCGTCAAACTATAATTGTCACGGATGATTGGGCTGGTTACAATTGGATCACAGATTACGGCTGTACGCATCGCATTGTAAACCATGCGCAGTATGACTTTAAGTCGCCCGAGGGCTTTACCACCAATGCCGCCGAAAATTACTGGTCCAACTTGAAAGCCTCGCTAAAGAATCTTCGGCATGTTTCAAAAGAAGAACTGGCCGTTTATGTAGACGCCCGGAATTTTCAACACTGTTATCGGAATGAGAGCAACGAACAAAAGTTCAATCGAATGCTCGAATACCTTCCACCTCTTCTCGAGCGCTACCAGCGCCGGGAAAAACGAAAAAATGACTTAGACGAAGCAGCATAACCTATGAAAAAAATTACAAAAACTGTTGCGCTTGCATATCTGCAATGTGTTTACAAAGCCTGGACCCTTTATCATGGACCTGCAAAATCTGACAAGAATGAAGAAACGGCTAAGCATAATGGCAGAATAGTGGGCAAGTTATACACCTTACGGTACCCCGGAGGTATTGACGCAAGCGAAAACGACACACTTTTCCGGCAGGAGGCTACAAACTATACTAATTCACTCATGGCCGCTGGCACTAAAGCGATTTTTGAGGCACAATTTCAGACGACGGAAGGTCTTCATTTAGTGAAACTCGATGTTCTGCTTACTGAAGAAGCGCATGTGATCGAGGTTAAATCCACAACTTCGGTAAAGGATAAGCATATACTCGAATGCGCCTACTACGAATGGATATTCAGGCAGATTGGTTATAAGGCAAAAAAATACACGATCGCTTACTTAAACAAGTATTACGTCCGCAATGGCCCTCTTGATATCCAGCAGCTTTTTATAGAGGAGGATGTGACAGCGAGAGTTCACAAAGCTGTTCCTCTTTGGGAGCACTATCTAGAGCACATTGTGAAAGACCTCAGGCTGGTTCGGCCCCCGAAGCCGAAGTTAGGAAGTCACTGTACAGTTCCACATATCTGTGAGCGCAAGGATGAATGCCACAGAGACCTATCGGATCAGAATTCAGTTATGCATCTTACTGGCATGTTAGAACGAAACAAATATCTTTTGGTCGAACGTGGGATAAGAAACATGAGTGATGTCAAACTGCAGAC
Source organism: uncultured Akkermansia sp. (assembly GCA_964517305.1). GTDB lineage: Bacteria > Bacteroidota > Bacteroidia > B-17B0 > Aurantibacillaceae > Aurantibacillus. Next base: position 6,463 of record CAZFCR010000149.1, on the reverse strand, counting down.
TAAACTCAACGCCAGGCAAATTGCGCAGGTAAACGCTCATCTTGAAGGAAAATTGATCGCTGATATCGACTGGATTCGTGAGTATCTCGACGGACTGAATTCTGAACGTCTGTATTTTCTTGATTTCGAGACCTACATGGAGCCGATACCGGCGCATGATGGTTTACGACCTTACAGCCAGGTGCCTTTTCAATACTCACTGCACATTCTTCGCAAAGGAATGGTAAACCATCTCGAGCACCTGGGCAAACCAGGTACAGATACTCGCCGGCCGTTTGTGGAGCAACTAATTCGAGACCTGGAGAAACCAGGATTGATCATAACATACAACATGTCCTTCGAACTCTCTCGACTGAAGGAGCTGTCTGAAGCCTTTCCTGAGCATCGCAAAGAACTTTCTGCGATTATGCTTCGTGTCCGCGACCTTATGCTTCCGTTCAGACAAATGAAAATTTATCATCCCAAGATGAAAGGTTCCTATTCGCTGAAGAAAGTCCTTCCAGCATTTATCGCAAATCTCGCGTATTTCGAAGACGGGATTTCAAATGGTGCAGCAGCAGCGAACGCTTTCTGCAAAATGAAAAAGCTACCGAAAGAAGAACAAAACATCCTCATGAAACAATTAAGAGACTACTGCGCCCTGGATACCAAGGCACTCGTAGAACTCTTCGGCTTTTTAAAAAATCTTATTATATCCACTTCCAAAAAAGAAATGCTATGAAAAATGAACCAATATTTTACAAGCGCCTCGGACAACTCGCTAAACATCTCGATAAATGCGGCAAAGAAAAGCCACGCAAAGCCGACGTTCCTCTTGATATTCCATCGATCATAGAGACCGAAGACACAGATTACTTCGCTGTATTTCTCTGGGCATTAGATGAACTGCCCGAGGTCTTTCCCGCCTATTTTCCTCAGTCGGATCGGGATTACCCCATTCAAGCCTCGATGGACCACATGAATAAGGTCGCCGTCTTTTTCGGCATCACTCCTCATGAATTTCTTCACCTCTTCAGTCCACGATGCCAGACAATAAACAAGTATGGGGGGCAAGTGCTTGAATTCAATGCCACAGAAGCACAAGTCTCACAAAATATCCGCGCATTTTTACAAACAAACCTAACGCATAATTAAACATGGAATTAGAAAAACTCTTAAGACTCGCATACTATTTGGAAACTTTTCCTGAACCAGTAATAAATCCTTGTAATAAATGGTATTCCCGACAGGCACTTTCAACATATGTCATGACTCCCCCATTACATCAGCCTTTGGTGAGAATACTTCCAATACTTTTTAAGCGCATGTGGTTCTTTAATGACATGGATGAACCTAAATTGCGGAAATATAAAGACTATTCTACCAGAGACTGCATTAGCATTTTTTTCGGCCTTGAATTCGCGCATATCAACAAGCTGTTCTGCCAGCAACATGGCACATTTAACAACTTGCCTTTGACAGAAAATTCAAGTCTAAGAGACGCGTGTGTCAATTTGAAAGCTCACCTTAATCTGTTTGTGCCATGTGCGTAGCTGAAAGAGAAAGGAGGCACCTCACAAGACTTATGATCCTGGCGAGACACTTGGAGCATAGCAACCTCTTTTATGATTGGATAGTTTCCGATGAGCTTTTTAAGCCTGTACCAATGATCGACAGAGGAGTTGAAGGAATTGAACTTGCAGTGTTTCAGGGTGTTTTTTCTGAACTCCCACACTTGTTTCCAAAACACTTTCGCTTCAAGGATGAACTGGTTGTCGGCCGAGGCAGTGCCGAACCCCTACCGCAAATTCTGCTTGATTTTTTCAGAATCACACCAGCCGAATTCATGCACATGTTTTCTCCTTTCCTTCAGAGCATACAACTTTTCGGTGGAGTGTCATTACACTGGAATGCAAGCCCAAAGGAGATTTCCTATAATATCATGCACATCATATATGCAAAAAAACGGGTATTAAACTAATAAAGCCAAATTATGAAAACAGAAACAATACACTGTCCGCAATGCGGGCACGGGATTAACCTCGACAAGATGGTTGACAAGCGCTTAAGTGAACGGGTGCAGCACGAAATAGCAGAACGTTCCAAATCACTCAAGATCGCTTATGATGAAAAACAATCAGAGCTGGATAAGGATCGGGAACATCTCGAGAACAGCAAGCGAGAATTCCAGCAACAGATCGATATTGCCGTAAAATCCCGTATCACCAGCGAGAAGACAATCATGGAACAAAAGGTCCGACGGGAAGTCTCAGAGGAGATGGAAGTCTACAAGGATGAACTTCTTGTAAAAACCAATCAAGTAAAGGATTTGAACCGAACGAAAGCCGAACTTGAACGAGTTACACGGGAGAAGGAAGAACTTAGGGAGGCAATTCAAGCGGAGAGTGAGCTTAAGTTCACAACTGCTCTTAGAGAAGAGCGGGCAAAAATTGAGGAACTTGCAGAGGAAAAGTCAAAGCTCAAACTCCTTGAGAGGGAACACCTCATAGAATCGTTAAACGCTAAGTTGCAAGATGCTCAGCGGCAACTAAAGCAAGGGTCCATGCAACTCCAAGGTGAGGTGCAGGAACTTGCGTTAGAGGATTTTCTGAGAAATACCTTTCCACTCGACTCAGTGGAAGAGATTAAAAAGGGCGCACGAGGCGCTGATTGTCTACACACGGTCAATAGCCGCGGCCGGATCGGGTGTGGCACACTATACTACGAAAGTAAGCGCACAAAAGAATTTCAAGCCGCATGGATCGAAAAATTCAAAGGTGACATGCGGGCAAAAAACGCTGACATCGGGGTAATTATTACGGATGTTATGCCTAAGGATATGTCCCATTTTGGTTTGAAGGATGGAATATGGATTGCTACCTTCCAAGAGTTCCGGGCATTAGTCCACGCATTACGCGAGACTATTCTGCTCGTCTCGAATACCGCCGCAGTGCAAGAAAACCGGGGCGAGAAAATGGAGCTCTTATTTCAGTACCTCATTGGAAATGAGTTTAGGCGTAATATTGAGGCCATCGTAGAGGGATTCGTTAGCATGCAATCTGATCTCGAGACCGAACGACGTGCTATGGAAAGCATCTGGAAGAAGCGTCAAAAGCAAATTGATAAGGTATTGCTTAACACGAGCCATATGTATAGCTCAGTGCGCGGTATAGCAGGCAGCTCCGTACAGCAAATAAAGTCACTGGAACTCCCGATTGATGAGGTATCAGAAGACGCTAATAAAAATGGTAAAACTGAGTCCAGATTTAAAAACAGGAACCGCTAATGGCAGACATGGATTTCGACGCTTGGTTCCATTCACTTTGTGAAGCAATAGAGCGAGACGATCCTGTCACCGTAATCGTTCCGAAAGAGAGGTATGAGGAAACAAACAAGCTATTAAAGAGTGTGAAGGTCGTTGCCGACGATCTTCACATCAATCAGTTTATACTAACTAATATTTAAATGGAAATCGATCTATCAGGTTTTAGGTTGGAAGGCGGAGTCTTAAATGTTGAAGATTCCGCCGACTACCTTGAACTTCGCGCTTACCTTTCCGACCTGGATCAATCTGCTGACGAATTATTCCTCCCAAGGGAGTCGTATCTGTTGGCGTGCAAACTGCTTTCGTGGTGTCGCCTTACCTTGAATGGATCAATTGTTGAACAAGGACCTGTTCGTCGACTCTTAACTAAGAAGAACATAAACAGTATCATTATCGAATATAACCCACAACTCAGGTTGAATATGGTAATGGGCTATTTTTCAAAAGAGTTCTTGGAGAAACATCCTGAGTTTACGCGACAGGCTCCTAAGTCACATTTAAGGAGTTTTGATCTCGCAACAGACGGTAAACACGCCAAGGAGTTTTCGCTTTTCCTCCTAAAAAAATTACAGCAGCTTCTTCTTGAAGAAGAAGGCGATAAACGCGTTCTGTCGTTACGACATGAACTGTTGTATGGCGCTATTCGGAACTAAGAACTGGTTACTTTCGCAACTATAGCATCATATGTTTCTAATACTCCAAGTATTCCTGGCCTGTGGCATGATTTATAAAGCGAGCCCTTCCCACAAAAACATGGTCCTGTAAAATTACCACCGGCAGCGAGATGCTGCAAATACACCATCTTAGTACGTTCCAGGATATCCAGCTTTTCTTTCATGTCAGCTCGCATCGAAAGTTCTAATTCGTTTTTACGAGTAGCCGTATTGTAAATCCTGGTCGTTGATTCACAGATTCTGATAAAATCATCAACCAGTATATCTGACGTTTTGTTAACCCTTATATTATCTACTAATTTACCACGGTATTCAAAGTCCTGATCAGAAACAAACATGATTTCTGTAATAGGAATCTCTCTTGGTGTAACGTCAATCAGTTCACCACTCTCAGTTTCCCAGACCGCATGGCGCTCACCCTCGCAAATAAACGGCCCATCAAGGATAGCCCAGCCATAGTGCTTTTTTCCCCCTTCTCTGGCGATAACACGAGGAACATTATAAAAACAGCTGTCCTTTCGAGCATCGAATTCCGGCCTTACCGGGATAAATATTGGCTCATTTCCAGTTCCTATTTTTGAAAGAACCCGTTTGACATCGCTGTTTATCTCTTTCGGACTGTAGTGTATTCCCTGTTTCATCATCTATCGATCAGTTCAAAAGCCTCAGTAATTACCCTTTCAATCGCATCTTGCGTCAACTCCTCCAATGTAAAAGCGTGGAGCGTTTTTTCATAACCGTATTCCGTGGAGACCTTAATTTTCCGCTCATATGGTTCTGGGTAGATATAAATCATCAACTCTCCACCATTAACGTTCACGCGAATAGCATCTGCATCTGAAAATTTTACGTCCGGTCCAATCATTTCCTCAGAGGAAAAAAAACGGCCTTCGTAGTCCTCTGCTTTAAAATCTTTCAATGCTAATTTGAGAGTGGGACGAATCACTGCGATTCTGGTTTCCTGAAATATTTGATTGAAACGTGTCGTTCCGATCATAAAGTCCTGTTCTTGGATTGCGACATCTTTGTCCAAGTTTCTTTTTTGTGATAATGCGTCTTTTAGTTTTGTCATTTTTTCCCTCCTATGTATTGTAAACATAGGACAAATTATTCTGGGATACTTGAGAATCTTTGAACAACAAACGGTGGAAATCTGCCAATTATGCAGTCTGGTGGGCCTGACATTTAGTCTAATGTTTTATGGTTTTACACTATTCCCATAATGTTTTAAGTGAGGGAACACCAGAAAACATTCGGAATTACATTAAAAAAGACGGTATTGGTGGTTTCGTAACGGACGGAAAGATAAAACATAAAATCGTTATTTATGGTATTCTACCAAAGGATCAAATGAAATTAAGTATTGGAGACACAATAATGGTGACAGGTAGTTTGACTCAGTCGGACGGTAATCGATTTTCTGTTTCCGAAAATAACAATTACGATTTAATAACACTAAAAAATTGCACCTTAAAAAAGTGACAGGCAGACGGACAAACAAACGGCACATAACAGCAGTCTTGCGTCCATGGCGGGTTTCTTTTTATTGTAATATTTCAGCGGACATTTGTACATTTATAACATTGCGGAAACCGCCACGGCGCAAGGCTGCAATACGTTATGTGCAATAAGCGCTGGGACATCGGACCGAGAAACATCGTATAAATAAATGGCCGGACAGACTTTTAAAATAGATCTTTTAAACATCCACTGGTTAGACTTCATTGACGACCCCGACGACAGATGCGCTCACGGTAAAATCCGGGTGACGATCGACGATGAAATTGTCGCGGACAACACATCAGACCTCAATGACTGGTGGACGCTAAGTGCAATGGCACTGCATCTTTTGCGGACATTGGGAACAGATCACACAAAGGACTCTCCTGTTGCCGCTTGCCTTGTACCAGGTGAAGGACATCATATTGACCATCATGAAAACAATCCTGTTGTTCACATTGAGACAGCTTATCCAATGGTCGCGGGCCGCAACTGGTGGGTGACCCATGCAGACAATAATGTGTGGCTTGAGACTGAAACCGGCAATTCTATTTCAATTCCCTTTGACGAGTACAAACAACAGGTTTTATCCTTCGTTGACAAAGTTGAAGCGTTTTACAAAAGTAGTAAACCAAAAAATTCACCAAACAACAAATACGACCGGGACGCGTACAATAAATTTTGGGCTGAATGGACAAGCAATCGCGACAAATGGACCTAAGTTAGATCTGCGTAACGCTTACTGCACATAACAGCGCACTGCCGGCCAGCCCGGACAGAGGCAGCTTCTGTGGCTGCGCCGCCTGTTTTAAATCAAGGTCGCTTCGCGGGGACATTTGTGGCGGCGGCGCGTCTGCTATTTTAAAACCTCGGTGGACATTCGTACATTTAAAAACCGGCGGCACCGAGAGATGGGGGCCGGCGGCAGTGCGCAAAACGTTATGCGGCAGCAATCCGGACCCAGTACTCAACGACAACCCGACGC
>CAZFCR010000148.1:0-7816 GCA_964517305.1 uncultured Akkermansia sp. | reverse complement strand
CTCCATTAGGTTTGAACGGCCCTTGATTCTCTCGCTAAATTCCATGAGGCCAAAAACTGTGTTTGCTTACGCGGACGAAAACCCGGCGGCTGAACTGGTCGAAGCCCCGGTTATCGAAGACTTAAATGCATTTTAAAATTATCGGAAATCGAACAACAACTGGTAAGAGCATGTGAAGTGTGTATTCTGTTCAACCCTCTTCGGGGTTGTGGTGGGTTGTGATGGAACTGTCCACCCGCTTTGTGGGCGGACAATGAAATTCAAACCTTCGGAGTTGATGCAGCGCCCCATTTCATACATTCCTTATAGGATATCCCCGGGATATGGGTACACCAGGCATACACTCAGCATACATCTATGGAGAAGGAGGACCGGAGCTGGCCGGGATGTGTCGTCCTGAAAAAAGTTGATATTGCAATTCTGCTTAAAGGCTAAACACATTTTTCTATATTTATATTACATCCAAAAAACATGAATCCTTTTTATCGTCTTTATTGTTTAGTTTCTTTCTTAACGTGGAAACTTTTTCTAATTGGTTTTATTCTTTGCACCAGTGCCCATGCTCAGAACATCTACCGCAACTGGTATTTTGGTCAGAATGCAGGTTTAAGCTTTGCAACAAATCCGCCCACAATTCTTGCGGGCAGTGCAATGGATACCAACGAAGGAAGTGCAGTTATATCGGACAACAATGGCAACCTTTTGTTTTATACAGATGGGATGACAGTTTGGAATCAATTGCACCAAATAATGGCGAACGGAACCGGTCTGTTAGGCAGCACTAATTCTATACAAGCCGCATTAATAGTGAAAAGGCCGAACTCGAATGGAATCTACTATATTTTCACAGTGGATGCCCTTGGTGCATCTAATGGCTTAATGTATCATGAAGTTGACATGAATCTTGCGGCAGGGTTAGGCTCTGTTACCACTCAGAACACACAATTGTTCACTCCCTCCACTGAACAACTCGCAGGCACAAGACACTGCAATGGAACCGATGTGTGGGTGATGGTCCACGAAGGAAATAACACTAACAATTTTCGCGCATATCTGGTCACTGCGGCGGGAATAAATACAACGGCTGTTTTGTCTCAGATTGGTTCAACAATAACCCCTGTAGCAGGCGGGATGGGGAGTATTAAATTCTCTGAAAGCGGTCGACAAATGCTATTTTGTGCAAATAACTCATCGATTAATCCAAACGGTCAGGGTTTTTATGAGCTTTTAGATTTTGACCCCGCCACCGGTATTGTGTCTAATCCACGGACTCTTGCACTTGGTTACGCTACTTCAAGCGGAGAATTCTCATTAGACGGTTCTAAATTGTATGGTAGTATATACGACCAGCAATTAAGTCTTTGTCAATGGGACATGTGTGGCAACTCGGATTCAGCTATCATTGCTTCGCGTTATAACATTCCGGCACAGTATAATGCAATTGTCCAGTTTCAAATGGCAATAAACAACAAAATTTACATTGCTACCGGTAATTTTCAGCAAACCATGGGTGTGATAAACAATCCCTCATCGCCTGGTTCAGCATGCGGATACTCAGCGTACGCACAGTCAGTAGTGCCTAATCTCAACCGTGCCGGCGTACCCAATTTTGTTTCGGGTTACAGCAGAAAAGCAGTTCCGTTCACTTACCTGATAGATACCTTACAAAGTTGTCAAACGGTTCACTTCACCGGAACAAACGCATGCCAGATGAAATTAAATCCTGTGCAAAGTCTCAGCTGGAATTTTGGTGACCCTGCTTCTGGTGCTGCCAATGTTTCTAATCTTAATTCTGCTTCGCATATTTATTCTTCTGTGGGTAACTACACAGTTCAGCTTGTTCTTAATTATACCTGTTATTCCGATACAGTGAATCAAGTAATAAACATTCCCGCGCTTTCGCCGCAGCTGCTGATCAACAACAGCATCAGCAATCAGATCACCGTCTGCAGCGGTAACACAGTAAATCTTCTTGCATCTGGTGCCAATTCATACAGCTGGAGCACGGGACAAACAAGTTCCAGTATTTCAATCAGTCCGGTGGCCAACGTTAACTATACAGTTTATGGTCGTGACAGCGTTTCCGGATGCGCCTCTCAGAAAGTCCTCGTCGTCAACTTATCTCCCTGTCTTGGCGTAGAAGAAAATAAAACAGAAAACAAATTCATTAGTATTTTTCCTAATCCCGCCAAAGGTTTGTTATCAGTTCGATTCGAAAATGAAGCCATCAGAGGCTCAGGTTATGTGTTGGAATTATTTACCACACTTGGAATCAAACTCATGCGCCAGGAAATTGAATCTACAGCCCAAACCGACCTGGATGTTCATGATCTGGAAGCAGGCATTTATACTGTTTTAATAAAAAACAGTCACGGTCAAGTCTATTCAACAAAATTATTGCTGAGTAAATAGTTCCTGTTGGCGATACAAGCCATTTAACATCTGCACTTAATTCCCGGCAGATAAATGTCTTTTTACAGATCTGCTGATTGTTATCCTGAGACATCCCACAGCAAAACGGTTGCGATGTGGGGAAAAAATTCTATCACAAAACCGCTTTCTCTGTTCCAGAATGCCTGCCTGCTGAATAATACACAGGCACGGCGTTTGAAGTTAAAGGACAATCAAAAAAATCTTACCATGGCAACTAAAAAAACAACTAACTCAGGCAAAGCCAGCTCAAAAAGCAAGGCTGCTGCCTCACAGGAATACGGAATTGAAGAATCAAAGCTGATGAAGCTATTCGAAGACAGTCTGAAAGACATCTATTGGGCGGAGAAGGCACTTACCAAAGCCATTCCGAAAATGGTGAAAAAAGCAACCGCCGACGAACTCGTTGAAGCGCTCGAAAATCACCTCGAAGAAACTGAGTCACAGGTAGCGAAAGTTGAACAGGTGTTTGACCTCATTGGCAAAAAACCGGTGGCAAAAAAATGCGAAGCCATGGACGGTCTGATCAAAGAGGCCGAAGAGATCATGAAAGAATCAGAAGATGGCGCCATGCGTGATGCAGGCATTATCGCGGCAGCCCAGAAAGTGGAGCACTATGAAATTGCTTCTTATGGCACCCTCCGCACCTTTGCACAAACACTCGGTCTTGACGATGCCGCAGACCTGCTCGACAGCATTCTTGAACAGGAAAAAGCAGCCGACGAAAAACTGACCGAGGTTGCAGAAACCACCATCAACGTTCAGGCTGCCGAAGAACTGGAAGAGGCTGAAGAAGAAGAATAGAAATTTAGAGGTTACAATTAAAAGGGCATTTATTTGCCCTTTTATTATTTTATACAATACCCTGACGAATATGAAAATACTGGACATCCAGGTGATGCGTGGACCCAATATCTGGTCAAACTACCGGCAGCTTCTGATAGTGATGAAACTCGACCTTGAAGAGCTGGAACTAAAACCTACGCACCGGCTCCCCGGTTTTTCTGAACGGATCCGCCAACTGATGCCCAGCCTTCACAGTCACCGTTGTTCTGAAGGCCATAAAGGCGGATTTTTTCAGCGTGTGGAACAGGGCACCTGGATGGGTCACGTGATTGAGCACATTGCGCTTGAACTCCAGACCCTGGCAGGCATGGACTGTGGTTATGGACGTACCCGTTCAACCGGTATCACTGGTGTTTATCATGTTGTAATTGCTTACAGAATAGAAGAAGCCGGGCTTTACGCCACACAGACTGCCATCAGAATTGCCGAAGCGCTAATCAACAACCGGCCGTTTGACCTGGCCGCAGAGATCCATCACCTCGTGCAGATCCGCAAAAAACACGAAGACGATCCTTCCACCGCGATCTTACTGCGTGAAGCTAAAACACTTGATCTTCCGGTGAAACGTTGCGGCCGATCGTTGTTTATCCTGGGTCACGGTATCCATCAACGCAAGATCAGGAAAAATCTGAATGGTACCTGTAGCGGTTTAGGGATAAGCATGATCAGGGATCAGGAAGAAACAAGAGAATTTCTCAGCTCCGCTTACATACCTTTTCCCGGACAGAAAAAAATCAATAATGAAGAGGACCTTTGTCAGGCTTTTGAAGAACTGCGTTTCCCCTTGCTGATGAAATGGAGACGCCAGGAACCGGGAGCGGCGCTCATTGCCGCAGATCCTTCGGTACTTCGTGCGCGCTACGCAGAGATAGCCGATGACCACAAGGAAATTTTTGTCGAAGAACAACTTGCCGGCGACATTGTGCATTTTACACTTGTGAATTTTAAACTCGCTGCAGCGGCGAAAGAGCGTTATGTTCAGCTGATGGGGGACGGGCGTTCAAGTTTACAGGAACTGATCACACAAAGCGCAATAGAACCTGAATCCATCAAAGACAAAACACCGATCGCTGCCCGTGTTCCTGCGGCGGGAGAACTCATCAATCTTCAACTGAACGGTTATGAAGATGTGAGCGATGAAGTACACCAACAAAACAAGAACCTCGCCGAACGCATTGCCACACTTCTTGATCTTAATCTGTGTACACTCAGTTTTGTGTGTAACGACGTGGCGTTGCCCATCAACGCTGAAACAGGGGGACTTACCGCTGTAAAAGCAGGTGCAGATCTAAGGCTTCATCATTGCCCTGCAAAAGGTCTGGCCCGTAACATCACTCAACCCGTACTTGATCTTCTTTTTCCCGCTTCACAAAAACAAATCCCTGTGATTGCCATCTCCGGAACCGGCCAGGGACCCGAAACGGGTGTTCTGCTCTCATATCTGCTCAGCAACAGCGGGAAAAACAACAGTATCGCGATTCCTGAAGGTGTTTTTATCAACTGGCGTCAGATTACAGACCAGCCGGGCATTCAATTTGATCAGGCACAAAATACCCTTTTTGATCCGTTTACTGAATGTGCCATCCTTTGCTGTGATGCGCATGAAGTGTTGTATTCGGGTCTCGCTTTTGACACCAGTCACATTTCCGTAATTACAGAAATAGCAGGATCTTATGATGCCAGTGAATTTGAGATTGAAGACCTCAATAAAACGCATGAAGTGGTGATGCGCTGCGCCGACGAAAATGGCTGCGTGATTCTGAATGCCGATGACGATGCCGTTTATGGACTCAGGGAAAAAGCGGATGCGAGGGTTGTTCTTTACAGTTATCGTTCTGACGCCGAACGCGTGCGCGAGCACTGTCATAAAGGAGGTACGGCCGCTTTTATTGAAGACAGCTATCTGGTGATACAGGAGGGAAAATGGAAAAACAGACTGCTTAAAACGCAGGCAGAGGGCTTGTCGATCTCAGGTTCCACTTTGCCTGCGATACTCGCAGCCCAAATACTTGGACTCAGCAGCGCGCAGATCTGCCATGGTTTAAAAAACTACCAGCCTGAAACAGGCAACAATTCAAATTCATCAGGTAATCAGTCTGGCACTGTTTTTTACAGGAAAGCCTCATGAGACTCATCAATACAAAAGCGCACGCCGCCCTTGATTATCTTCTGGGCATTGTTTTGCTCTTTTGTCCCACTCTGTTTGACACTGGCACAGGCGCGGCGGGTTTTACATGTATCGCCTTCGCTATTTTTATATCGGCACTCGCACTTTTTACAAAGTTTGAATGGTCATGGCTCAAAATTGTGCCGCTTCGGCTGCACCTGTGGCTGGATATGATCGCTGGAATTCTACTTGCCAGTTCCCCCTGGCTGTTTGGTTTTAACGAACGGGTGATCAAGCCCCACCTTGTATTCGGACTTTCGCTGACAGTAACAGCGGCACTCACCGACCGGGTGCTTTATGTGGACTATAAAAGATCGATAGGCATTGGCAATGAAAACAAAGACCGTGAAAAAACCAACAGGTAAAGATAAACTCAGCAGGAGCACTTTCGGGCTGGCCATTCATGGTGGTGCCAGCAGAGATTCTGAATTTATCCGCCAGAATCTGAAGTCGTACGAAAAAAGTCTTGAACAAATCGCGAAAAAAGGTTACGCCATGCTTTCAAAAAAAGCGCCGGCGCTGGATGTAGTTTTTGAAACCCTTAAAATGCTGGAAGACGACCCTCTGTTTAATTCGGGCCGGGGCTCCGCGCTGAACGAACAAGGCCGCGTACACATGGACGCGGCGGTGATGGAAGGACGGGATCTTAAAGCAGGCGCTGTGGCGCAGCTCGAACTCGTCAAAAATCCATCCGAACTCATCCGCGAAATTCTGAAAGACGCCACGCATATTTTTCTTGGAGGCGCAGGTGCTCTTGAACTTGCGCGTGCGAAAAATATTACGTTGATGCCGGAGTCTTATTTTATCACAACCAACCAGGTGAATAATTTCCTCGAGAAAAAAAACATTGAATCGCTGCAGGACAAACTCAGAAAAAAGATGAGCGGCACTACGGGTGTTGTGGTGGCCGATCAGAAAGGTGATGTGGCAGCCGGCACCTCTACCGGTGGCACCGAGAACTCTTTGTTTGGCCGCATTGGCGACAGTTGCGTGCTGGGAGCAGGCTGTTATGCCAATAACCAAACCTGCGCCGTTGCAGCTACCGGCGATGGTGAATACATTCTTCAGGGCGTAGTGGCGCATGCCATTTCTTCCTATATCGAATATACCGGCGCGGGCATCCAGGAAGCGTGTACCCACGTGGTGCATACCAAAAATAAAAACACACAGGGTGACCTTGGTGTGATTGCCATTGATCCTCAGGGAAGAATTGGTCTGGCCTTTAACACCGAACGGATGCACAGGGCCTGGATCAGCAAGGGTCATCCGCTCCAGGTTAAAATCTATAAGTGATCAGAATACCCGTTCTTCTTTATTGAGCAGCGTGTTGATGACCACCGCAGCCTTTGCGCCCTCAGCAGCGGCTATCACCACAAGCTGCATGTCTTCACCAAGATCTCCTGCCACAAAAACTCCCGGCACATTGGTTTGCTGGTGTCTGTTAAAACAAACAGCACCTTTTTTATTGCATTCACACCCAAGTTGCTGCGTGAGACTTCCGGGCTTTTTTTGCGGCGTGCTGAAAAATAAAACGTCGGCTTTAAGCGTCTGGCCATTCGCCAGATGAATCAATTCAAGTTTATTTCCGGTGCCCGAAAGTCTGATGGCTTTTTCATCACAGAGTTTGATGCCGTTGCGCCGCAGTTTTTCCCGAGAAACCCTGTTCAGGCCAACGCAGTGCGCGGCAAGCAGGGTAATGTTATCTGACCAGGTTTTATAACGAAGACAGATCTCGACCGCCGCGCGCGCGCTGACCGCGTATACCACCCAGGCTTTTTGATTGAACTCCCAGCCATCGCAGTAAGGACAATGCAATACAGTTTTCCCGTAAAAGCGGCTGATGTTTCCTATCGCCGGCAGCGTATCGCTGATGCCTGTGGCCAGAACCAGTTTTTTTGCAACATACTCTGAACCGTTTTTGGTGGTAACCAAAAATCCCCCGGAATTACTTTGCGCGGTGACCACTTCTGTTCTTTTGTAATGTACTCCGTATTTTTTGAGTTCTTGTCTGGCCCGGTCTAAAAACACTTTCGGATGCTCACCATCGAGCGATAAAAAACTGTGCATGGCTTGAGAAAAACGGTTTCGGGGAAAGCCGCTGTCGCAGACCAGGACTTTGCGTTTACACCGGCCGAGAACCAGAGCGCAGCTCAATCCCGCCGGGCCGCCGCCAATAACAATTACATCATAATGCGCAGTTTTTCGTGCCGCTGTGTTTTCCATGCACAACAACAGAGCATTTTTAATGCCAGTACTTCTTTACAGCTTAACGTGTTCTTTTGTGTAGTGATAACCTTCCCTGATGATGTCTTCTATCTTGTTCAGTTCAAAAATATGGTAATCCACCAGGCCGGAAGGCTCAATAAAAACATC
>CAZFCR010000147.1:0-7883 GCA_964517305.1 uncultured Akkermansia sp. | reverse complement strand
TTACACTGTTCCTGCCAATGGAATGGCCGTCAGATGTGACCACACTCGACGTGCACAAGGTTCAGACCCTGCATCCTGAAAAAAGAGAACTCAATGCCATACTCAATACATTAAAACTGACCGATGATGGCGTTGAAACCGCTAAGATGGAAGGGGTTGATGAGATCCTGAACGAGGCCGGTGACGACCGCAACAACATTCTTCCAAACGACAAGGTGGTGCTGGTGATTGAAGATGACCTGCGTTTTGGCAAGATCATGATCAACAAAGCGCACGATTCCGGTTTAAAAGTGGTGATCGCCACCAATTACATCGAGATCTTTAATTACGTTGCGCGTTACAATCCGATGGCCATCACACTGGATGTGAAACTGGCTGATACCAGCGGATGGAAGGTACTCGATCTGTTAAAGAACGATCTTAATTACAGACACATTCCTGTTCACCTGATCTCTGGTGAAGAAAATAAAATGCTCGCGCTGCGCCGCGGAGCAAGAAGTTTTCTTCAGAAACCACTGAACAACAAACAACTCGATAACCTGTTTCAGGACATTGTTGCCTTTAACGACCGTGAAGTGAAGAGCCTGCTGGTGATCGAGGACAATGAGCTGGAATCGTCTCAGATCGTAAAATTACTTCAGGAAGACAAGATTCTTGTAACCATCGCGCCTACCGGAGAAAAGGCACTGGAGTTGCTGAAGACCAACGTTTATGATACCATCATCCTGGATTACACCTTGCCGGATATCTCCGGAATGGAACTGCTGAACAAGATCAATAACAAAAAGAATACCTTAGTGCCGGTGATCATTTATTCAGCGCGTGATTTCAGCAAGGAAGAACTCAGTAAACTGGGTAAACTATCGAACAGCATTGTGCTCAAGGATGTGAACTCGCTCGACAAGCTGCTGGAAGAAACCATGATGTACATGCATGTGAACTATGCTTCGCTGTCGAATGAAAAACGCCGGATGATGCAGAACACACGCATGAAGAACGATATTCTTTCAGGCAGGAAAGTGCTTGTTGTGGATGACGACGTGAGGAACCTGTTTGCGATCACCACAGTGTTTGAAAAGTACAACATCGATGTGATCACCGCTGAGAGCGGTAAAGAGGCAATTGAGATGATGAACGAATCCAATGACATTGAAATGGTACTCATGGACATCATGATGCCTGAAATGGACGGATATGAAACGATGCAGAAGATCCGCCGCGAGCATAAAAACAGTTCGCTTCCTATCATAGCGGTAACCGCCAAGGCGATGAAAGGCGACAGGCAGAAATGTATTGAGGCCGGTGCCTCCGATTATATTACAAAACCATTAAAAATGGATCAACTTTTATCAATGATGCGCATTTGGTTCTATAAATAACGGTTTATGAAAAAATCATTAAGGGTAAAAATTCTGCTTGTTGATGATAGGGAGAACAACCTGCTTTCGATGGAATCTGTTCTCTGGAAAGACGGTTACGACATTGTAAGAGCGAATTCGGGCAAGCAGGCTTTGAAGATCCTGTTGAAGGATTTTGACTTTACGCTGATTCTGATGGACGTGGAAATGCCGGAGATCAATGGCTTTGAAACGGCATCCATGATTTATCAGCGCGAAAAGTTAAGACACATTCCCATTATTTTTATCACGGCCCATAGTTATGGTGATGAGAATTTATTTAAAGGATACAAGGCCGGGGCTGTAGATTATATCTATAAACCTATTCAGCCTGATCTTTTAAGAGCCAAAGTTTCGGTGTTTGTTGAACTGTACAATAAATACCATCAGCTCATAGCTCTGGAACAGAAGCTGATCGCCATTAATAAAAGTCTTGAGATCGAAGTAAAGGACCGCATTGCTTCGGAAACAATGGTAAAAGAACTCAACAAACAGTTGCTCGAGAACATCGCCCAGCTGGAGTCAACCAACAAGGAACTCGACCGGTTTGCCTATATGGCTTCGCACGATTTACAGGAGCCGCTCCGGAAAATACGCATCTTCAGTGAACGGATCGCCGAGACCTATGCTGCGCAGATCGGTGACGAAGGAAAATTGTTTATCGATAAGATGCAGAACGCCTGCATCAGGATGCAGAACCTGATCGATGATATTCTGGCATTCAGTAAAATATCCGTTGAAAAGGATTCCCTTGTTTTTTCTAAACTGAACCATCTGGTTGACGAAGTGGTGACTGACATGGAACAGAGGATCAGGGAAAAAGGCGCGAGTGTGCAGGTGGGCAAACTACCTGAACTGAATGTGAATCCTGAACTCATCAAATCCCTTTTTCAGAACCTGGTGAGTAACGCGCTTAAATATTCGAGGAAAGACGTTGCTCCCTCTATCACCATCAGCGCAAAAATGGACGAGCCGCTGGGTGGTTCTGATAATCACGTGGCACCGCGCAAATACTGGCGCATATTTGTGCAGGACAATGGTATTGGGTTCGAACAACAGTACGCCGAGCAGGTGTTCACCATGTTCAAACGACTGCATGCGGGTCCCGAATACAAAGGAACAGGCATAGGACTCGCCATTTGTAAAAAAATTGTAGAAGAGCACCACGGGCACATCAGTGCAAAAAGTAATGTAAACGAAGGAACTTTATTTACCATCAGTCTGCCTGTAGCAGAGATGGTAATGAACTAATCATCCGCTTATGACCATACGTTCTAAATTGTTATTTGGATTCATTATTCTGATCGTCATCTTTACGGCGAGCTTTTTTGTGAACCAGAGACTTTCATCGGAGGTGATGCGAAACACAAGGTACCTGAGTAATTCGGAGGCCATTATTCGCGCTTCGAACATCCTTCACAAGCTGGTAATTGATATGCAAAGCGGGTACAGGGGTTTTCTGCTTACCAGTCAGGACGCGTTTCTGGAGCCTTATAACGAAGCGCTTCACGACATCCCGCCACTCATCAACGAACTCGATACCTTAATCACTAACGCCGACCAGAGCAGGCGGCTGGATACCATCGTGAACCTGCATCACACCTGGGTAAAATATGCCAACTCACTGATTACAACCAAAAGAGACACGCTGCCTGAAGCCAGCGCAAGATACAAGGAGTTATTTGAGCAGAAAGTAAAAACCTACGTGGGTAAAATCCTGAATGACCGCATCCGGCTTCAGTTCATTGAATTTGACGAATACGAATACCGTGTGCGGCTTGAGCGTCGGGAGATGCTGGAGAAATCCATCAACACTACACGTAATCTGAATCTAGCGCTCACCTGTTTTTTCATTTTTCTCGCGCTGGTTTCCAGTTTCTACATCACACGCATCATCACACGGAGGATCTCTAAAATGGTAGATGTTGCAGAAGAAATTTCGAAGGGCAATTTTAATGTGATTGAAGACGATCAGAACGACGAACTCAAGAGGCTCTCAGAGTCGCTGAATACGATGTCGCAGACCCTCGACAAAAACTTTAAGGAACTGCGTAAGAAAAATAAAGACCTTGATGATTTTGCCTATGTTGTATCACACGATCTGAAGGCTCCGCTGCGTGGGATCGACAACATCACCAAATGGATTGAAGAAGATCATGCAGCAGACCTGACGCCCGATGTAAAACAAAACCTGGAACTGATCAAAGGTCGCACACACCGTCTCGAGAACATGATCAATGGTTTACTCGATTATGCAAGGATTGGTAAAGTAAAAAAAGAACTTGAGAACGTTGATCTCAAAGCCACCGTAAAAGAACTGTCGGATTTGCTTGTGCCGGCGGGCTTTAAGGTCATCATAGGAGATCTGCCCGTAGTGCGCACCGAAAAACTGCAGATTGAACAGGTGTTTTCGAACCTGATCAGTAACGCGGTGAAATACAACGATAAAGAACGCGGTGAGATCGAAATAAGTTGCCGCGATCTCGGTACTTTGTACGAATTTAAGGTGCGGGATAACGGTGTTGGTATTCACGAACAGTATTTTGATAAAATATTTCTTATTTTTCAGACGCTTAAGGAGCGTGACGCGTTTGAAAGTACAGGTGTAGGTCTTGCTATTGTACAGCGGATCATCGAGGAACAAAAGGCGAGCATCCACGTCGATTCGTTACCTGGTAAAGGCACCACATTCACGTTCACATGGCATAAAAATTGATTAAATGTAATTGCAATGAAAAAAATTCTGTTGGTAGAGGACGATTATCTTGATGTGATCAGCGTAAAAAGAGCGCTTGGAAAACTCAACGTGGAGCACAATCTGCTTGTGGCACATAACGGCGAGGATGCCCTTTCCATTCTGATGGGGAGTACTCAAAATGATGACGATACTTCGGAGCGGGTGCAGCCGGATATCATCCTGCTCGACATGAACATGCCGAAAATGAATGGTCTCGAGTTTCTGAGGATCATCAAAAAATATTACAGTCTTAATAACATTAAAGTGTTTGTAATGACTACCTCTTCAGAAGAGTACGATAAAAACGAAGCACACCGTCTTGGCATTTCAGGTTACATCTTAAAACCGCTTGATTTTAATAATAATAAGAAGGACGATTCAGGCATTGCCATTGCCGATCTGAAAGCCGAGCTCTGCAGTTAAGTTTTTCACGGGCATTCGTCTGACAGTTCAGACAAAGCAGCGGTTTAATTCGAAGATACATAACACGATTTTATCGTGATCATTTATCAGTTGTTTCGTTTTTGTTTTTTGCTTCAATCCACAAAGCAAGGTATTTATAGGCCATTGAAAAGTGATGCATGAGCATCGCGCCTGTAAAGTTTTTCGACCGGTGGGTTTCAATGTTGTCACTGATCTCTTTGGTTTTTTGAATCAGGTCCCGGCCATGCTGCGGCTGGTTAAAATGATCGCGGAGCAGGCGATAACCCTGTTTTCGGGCCTGGTTCCATTGTTGTTCACTGGTATACAACCGAACAGCCGCTTCAATTAATTCTTCAGCGGTATTGCCGATTTCACCACACCAGGTTTCGTTGTGATGCATGCCCTCGGCACCGATGGGAGTTGTAACACTTGGCGTTCCATCACGCATGGCATCCAGCAATTTTCCTTTTAGCCCCGCGCCAAAGCGCAATGGCGCCAGGCATACCCGGGCAGTCCGCATCACGGCTTTTGTTTCCGGTGCCCTTCCCATGATCAGGAATCCGTTATGGGGATCGTGCATTTTTTTTATCTGATCATTCGCATAAGAGCCGTATACCAACATCTGCACCCCTGGTAATTTTTTTCTGATCCCGGGCCAGAGCTGTGATTTTGTGTACTGAACTGCATCTGTGTTGGGCGCGTGCAAAAAATTACCGATGGTAACAAAGTTCTTCCGTGCAGAGAAGTCAGGGCTGTCTTCCACGGGCGCCTCGGTGTAAAAGGGCAGGTAATGTAATAAAAACGGTTTTACATCAAAATATTCAACAAGCAATTGCATTTCAAATGTGGAGATGATCAGGCTGAGATCGCAGCGGTAAATGCTGGCTATTTCCCTGCGGGCAACTCCTTTCATCAGCATGGTGTTGTTGAACGGTAAGTTTTTTTTGAGGGCATCATGGCGGGCCTGTCTTAAACAGTGCAGATCTTCCGTATCAAGCACTCTCACAGCCTGAGGGCAGTGCTGAGCAACACGCCAGCCAAACTGTTCTTCGCTGGTGAATCTGTCAAAAATCACAACATCGGGCTGTATCTCCTGTAGCATCACATCGAAACTGCTGTCGTTCACGGCAATTGCCCTGGTTTCAATAAAAGGGTCAAGATGTTCCGAGAACTCTGTTGCTAAAGCCGGTGACGAAAATATAACCCTGAAGTGACGCTCCTGGAAGAGTTTGAGGAGATGCATCATGCGCGCACCTGCAGCTGAAGATGCGGGCTCGGGCCATACTTTTCCAATAAAAATAACTGTTGGCATCAGCAGGATCAGATAAATTTATCGAGATAAAACATAAGCAGGTTGTATGCTTTTTCGTAATCGCGTTTAAAGGCGGCGCTGCCGTATTCTTTCGCGGGGCGGGCGTCGATTTCAGAAAAATCATTCAACAACATCCTGAAATCATCGGGGTCCATTCTTGAAATAAACAGGCTTTTGTTATTGCCGAGCAAACGGCATATTTCTGAAGTTGAGCGATGTGTGGCCTGATCTTTAAAGGAACGGATCTCGTTGATGATAGCTGAAATTTGCATGTGTAAAAATAGGGATTAAGCGTTTAAAAACCGGGTTTTGCCGAAGGAATCGGAGGATTTGGATTACGACTTTTGAAGTTTATTCTATTGATAATCAATGTATTGTGTGATTTATGAGATAATTCCGGGTTTTTTCTTGGGGGTAAAGTGCGTTCCTGAGGTCTTAGTTAAGCCAGATCGCATGTTCTGGTATAATATTTTTGTGATCAGATCTTATGAAAAAGTGCAGTTTGGACAGTCTTGCAAAGGGAATAAAACTCGAAAAAAGCGAGGCGCTGGTTCCATGGAAAACAAGTTTTAATGATCTCGGTCTTTACGGGAATGCTGAATTAAAAAAACAAACCGGGAAAGACATCGTTGTATGGAAAAACGAAGAGATCCTGAATGGTTTATCCGTTGACCTGAGTGTAGTTTATGAAGCGAACCAATCGGGCGAGAATAAAAAATTAAAAAGTGTAAGCGCTTATCTGAGCGAATCAGATTTTCATAAGGCTGTAAGCCAGTTGAATCTTCAGTTAAAGCGCAGCGGTAAGTTTAAAAAGCTGAACGACATTGAATATGAATACCACTGGAAGGTAAAAGGTTGTAAGGTGGTGTTGAGTCACGTAGACCGCTTTGGCAGTTATTTTAAACTGGATATCTCCTACGCCGCCGGGATCAGAGAATTTTTTGACGCAGATAATTTAAAGCGATTTTTCCCGGCTTTCGGAGGCGGGCCAAAGTTGCCCACTTTTATGTTGAATTTTGTTTTACCCGAAGTGCAGCTGGTTAGTTTTAGATAGTTGGTTAACCATTGTGCTAATGATCAAAGGCTGCTTTTACGCGGCCTTTTTTCGTTGTATGATTGCCCTGAGGTGTTGATTTATTTTCAGGTGGCAGCAGGTTTGCATCTTTACAGTTGTCAGCAATGAGAGAAGGAATGATCATAGTTATGGCGGATGAAAATCTGAAAGACCACGACCTGGTTAAAAAAGCTACGCGCGACTGTAACATCAACCATGTTTTTACTTCTGTCTACAACGGCTCGCAACTTACCGATCTTCTACTGAAAAGAAGCGTTTATAAAACCGATGCGGAGGTTTTTCCCGATCTCGTTATCATGGACATTTCACTGCCGGTGATCAATGGATTCGAAATACTTGAACTACGTGAACATTATCCCCAGCTTACCAGGATCCCATTTTACATTCTTACCGCCACCAACTCTGAGGAAAGCCGCTTAAAGGCGCTTCAGCTGGGAGCAGCAGGTTATTTTACGAAACCTCTGCATTTTGATGAACTTCAAACCATCGTAAAGGGTATTTGTAAAGAGAATTTTCAGGCCAGTACCGATCCAACTACCAAGTGAAACCCGCTTTTTACCAAGTCAAAACAGAGTTCTGCCAATTTGCATGGTTTTGTTAGCGCTAAACTGTTTTATTTGCAATGGCTTTTAGTGATTATCAGCCTTTAGTTTTTACCCCAAAACAACATCAGCGCGAAGTTTTCTTTGCGCTTTTGTTTTTTCAGACCGGGAGATTTTTGTATTTGTAGGTCGCGTTTGTCTATCTGCCTATGGTTAAACCAGATACCAGCTATTTATGCAACGAACTAAACTGCTGAAAACAATATTTCGTCGATTTTAATCCTCCGGCAGGTTCATTCACCGATATATTAGTGCAGAAACAAATCAACACAAATTGATCAAGGGGAAAAGAATAACCATGTACTGGCATTCGGCCAACGACACGCTTCCGGAACAT
>CAZFCR010000146.1:3600-7885 GCA_964517305.1 uncultured Akkermansia sp. | reverse complement strand
GCCTGCGGATGGATTGATCGTGTATGATGTGACGCATAAGATGCATTATTATTATCAGGCCAGCAACAGCCGGTGGGTGTCTATGAGTCCGTTGGTGTTGTCAACTCCGGGTTCAGGTTCAGGATTAAATCCCTCTGGAACGATTACCACGCCGGGACCTTTGAATTTTTCCGTTGGCATCAACAAACAGAATCCTGTTCAGGCGCTCGATGTGGTGGGTAACTCAACTGTTTCTGGAAATTCTTCTGTTGGTGGGAACATGGTGGTTAGCGGCGCTTTTTCTGTGAGCGGCTATCCTGTGAATCCTCTGGTGCCGGCAGGAACCATTGTCATGTGGAGTGGCAACATCATTCCTTCGGGCTGGGCTGAATGTAATGGCAGCAACGGCACACCTGATCTCAGAGGAAGATTTATCGTCGCGGCTGGTCAGGCGCCATCCACCACAGTGCCGGGCGATTTAAACCCAAACTACACCGTGAACAATACCGGAGGGGAAAACACACATGTACTTTCTGCTTCAGAAATACCCAAACATTTTCACGAAGCGAATGGTGATGGCGCAACCATTTCTGCATACGGAGGCTCGCATTACCATTCATCGAATCCAAATGGACAGGGAACGGGCGCGCAGCGGGCCGGTGGTAATTCGGGAGGATTAGCGAGTGATTCGCCTGCCAATGTCAATACCAGTTGGGAAACGCACAGTCATCCTAATTCTGAATTTTCGGGTCGTGTTGGTGATGGCACCAGCAGTGGCTTAAATAACCAGGCGCATGAGAACAGGCCGCAGTTTTATGTATTAAAATTTATCATGAAACTCTGATGAGAGCGATTGCCTTTATACTGTTATTTGGTGGGTTTTTCTGCCATGCGCAGACAGGTTTGTTTGTGAATGGTATGGCCGCCTCGTTACGTGTTGATTCGTCGGGGTTTTTAAGTGTGGAAGGTGATTTTCACAACCTGGATTGTGATCCCGTGTCGCAGGTGCGTTTTAACGGGTCCCTGTATCTTGCAGGCAGTCTCATCAACCACGATACACTGAAATTCAGCGCAACTACGGGAAACGGGAATTCAAAAAAGGCAAGAATTATTTTCAGGAATTCTGTTCTTTTCCCTTCTGGCATCACCGCCAGCATCAGTGGTGTGGCTGTGCCCAAATTCTGGGAAGTGGAACTCGATAAACCGGGAGGATCGGTAACGCTTTATAATCACGTACGTTGTTCTGACACGCTGAATTTTGTAAACGGCTTTATCTATATGAATGGTCGCACGTGGACTTTGGTAGATCCTGTAGGAGCTGTGTCGGTGATGAATCATCCTTACATCCGGAACGAACGTAATCTCAGTCAGTTTTTGCCAGTGTCCCTGCTTGACAGTGGAAGGGTGATGTACAACACGATCTACAGTTCATCTCTTAATCTGAACCCGGGAAATATGGGGATAACGCTTCAGGGTTTGCTGGATATAGGATCTGGCGTGTCGTTTGTGCGTGGATTTTATACACAGGTGAATGCCGGAAAAACCAGTCTGCACACCTATTTCGATATTTTTTCGCCTGCGTACGGCCTTGTTTCAAACACCGTGTCGCTGCGTTATCGGGCAAATGACTTCTCGTATTTTAGTCCTGGTTACATCAGTCTTCCCTCAGTAAAATTGTTTGTTTCGCAAACGTCAAACAATTTGTGGTCACCCTTGAGGTCAACTGTTCAGAATGTTTTGGTGAACACTCCCGGCCCGCTTGCAGATGGTTTGTTATCAGCTGATCTTTCTGACCTTCAGCATCCGCATCTTAATCTCGACGGAAAAAACATCAGGCTCACGGTTGCTGATCCTGTTTGTGCGAATCCCCCTGTATCGGCACTTTTGCTTGATACAGTGCATATCTGTGTAGGCGATACACTCATCCTTGACGCAGGGAACAACACAGCTATTCCCAACACCACCCTGCGTTGGGAATGGAACAGTTCTCCGGTCTCTTACGATCGCACGATCACGACCACACCAGACACCATTTTTAGAAAGATAAATGTGACATTGATGGATGTGCGCGGTTGTGTCACAAAAGACAGTGTGATCGTTGCGCCAGCTTCACCTTTCCCGCAGATCACCTATCTTAACCATTTAAATGCCTGTCTGGGTGATTCCGCTACCATTAAAGACACTGTCACCATCAGTTCGGGTAGTTTCAGCAACTTCTGGTTGTTCAGCGATGGAAGTACCGACAGCACGCTCAGCAATCAGTTCAGGAAAAAGTTTTCGCAGCTGGGGCAACACAGTGTGCAGTTGACGTCTGTCTCCAACCATGGATGCGCTACGGTGGCGAGTTCTACGAATATCAACACTTATCCCCTGCCTGCAGCTGTTTTCAGTTCAAGCCTCAATTGTCTGAATGATGTGGTGTCTTTTACGAATTCTTCCGTCAGTAATTATTCAACGCTGGTGATCAGCAATTCGCTATGGAACTTTGGACAGGGCGTTAGCGATACATCCTCTTTATTTTCACCGCTACATACATTTTCGACGAGTGGTGTTTATTCTGTTCAGCTGCGC
The DNA here is from genome assembly GCA_964517305.1 of uncultured Akkermansia sp. GTDB lineage: Bacteria > Bacteroidota > Bacteroidia > B-17B0 > Aurantibacillaceae > Aurantibacillus. The sequence continues at coordinate 5,335 of CAZFCR010000146.1, read as the reverse complement.
GTAACAAGTAGTTTTGGATGCCGTGATTCGGTGGTGAACCAGGTTACCATTTATCCCCGTAACCAGGTACAGTTTTCAAAGAACAATGTTTGTGATGGAGATACCGTGTATTTAAACGACCAAAGCACCTGTAATACCGGCTCCTGCAGCGTTATCTGGTCTGCCGGGGATGGCAGTTTGTACAACACAGTGAATATAAAAAAGGTGTATACAAATCCGGGCCTGTACCAGGTAAAATTAAAAGTGACGGCGCCGGTGGGTTGTCCGGACTCTTTAACAACCGCGGTTTTTGTGAACGCGCGGCCGGTGTCACAATTTTCTCTCAGCACTGCTGATGTTTGTCTCAACGAATTTGTGTATGGTTCTAATACGTCGAGCATCAGCGCAGGCAATATGGTTTCAGATTTCTGGGATTATGGCGATGGAAATACAGCTTCTACCTTTAACGGCAGCAACAGTTATACTCAGGCTGGAATTTATAATGTGTCTTTGACCGTTACATCAGACTCAGGTTGCGTAAGTACAGTTGGTTATCCTGTCACAGTTCATCCGCAGCCTTTTGCTGCTTTTTCAGCAAACACTGTTTGCGAAGGTTTGCAAACGCAGATGGTCTCTTCTTCCACGGGAAACAATCTTGTTTACCAGTGGAATTATGGCAATTCAGTTTTAAGTCAAACGAGTACCAGCAGCGTTCAGAATTATTTGTATCCATCGGCGGGAAATTATTCAGTCACACTTTTTGCCACGGATGCATGGACTTGCAGTGATACGGCCTCAGTCAATGTAACAGTTTTAACCAGGCCGCAGGCAGGCATGGGCGGTGCGGTAAGCACTTGTGGCACTTCTCTTACTTTAAATGCAGGAAACCCTGGCGCTTCATATTTCTGGTTGCCGGGTGGTCAGTTAAGTCAGACAATTGTGGCTGCCAATACTGGCACTTACGAAGCTGTTATCACCGGCACCAACGGTTGCAGCATTTCAGAAACAGTTTCCGTAACGCTCAATTCTATTGTGATCCCTGCACTCGGAAATGACACAAGTGTCTGCGGTAGTTACATTCTTGATGCGGGATATCCGGGCAGTACATTTTTATGGAATACAGGTGCCCTCTCTCAAACGCTTGTTGCATCGGCTTCCGGAACTTTTGCAGTGATGGTCACTGATCAGAACGGCTGCACAGGAGCGGATACCATTCAGCTTATTGTAAAAACCCCGGCTTTTGTGTCTCTTGGACCAGATCTCAGTATCTGTAAACCATCAGGCGGGTATTTGCTGAGCCCTTCAAACAATGTCGATAATTTCTCATGGAGTTCCGGTGCAAGCACTTCAACTATTAACGTTAACAATAGCGGTTCTTACTGGGTTCATGGCATAGCGGCGAATGGTTGCGAAGCGGGAGATACCATCAATATTAATTTTTTGAATACACCGTTTGTAGATCTTGGTAATGACAAGGTCGTTTGCGGTGGTCTGACACTTGACGCTAAGAACGGAGGATCTTCATATCTCTGGAACAATGGATCAGGCGCGTCGTTTATTTATGCCGCAACAAGTGGTTCTTATGCGGTAGTTGTCACCAATACCATCACAGGTTGTTCGCATGCCGATACGGTAAATGTTTTGGCCCATCCGAATGTCACAGTGTCTTTGGGTCGCGATACAAGTGTGTGCGATAATACAGGTTTTATATTAAATGCCGGTAACGATGGCGCTACATATTTATGGACTGACGGCA
>CAZFCR010000146.1:0-3590 GCA_964517305.1 uncultured Akkermansia sp. | reverse complement strand
TCCGTGGCAGCGGTGTTTATGGGGTAACTGTGACGAGTCCCGGCGGTTGCGTTGCCTCTGATTACATTAATATTAGTTTACGTTCCGCGCCTGTAATTCAGGTCAGTGGCAACAAACTGCGTTACATTTGCGGCAGCAAACCTTTTCATTTATCAACCACAAACAAAGGAACAATTCTCTGGGGATCAGATTACGGATCGGCCAGCAGTTCAGAGAGTATCCTCGTGACGCAGCCCGGAAAACACTGGCTGAATGTTACGGATGCGGGCTGTTCGGCAAGTGATACCATTCTGGTGTTTGCGAGCAGTCAGACCATCGAAGCACAGTTTCTTGCATCTACACAGGATACAGTGAACAGGCCTGTTCAGTTCGTTAATTTAAGCACCCCCGCGCCGGTTTCACAGACCTGGTTTTTTGGCGATGGCAGCACCAGCAATGAGCTTCATCCCGTTCACACTTTTGTTTTACCAAAAGAGTTCGGTGTAACACTGGAAGTGAGCAACGGGTATTGCAGTGACAGGATAACCAAAAACATCCAGGTGTTATTTAAAACAATAAAGGCTGAACTACCAGGACAAACCCAGAAACTTGAAATGCTGGCATTCAGTGTTTATCCTAATCCTGCGAGCACAGAGTTGATGATTGAAATGGCCTTTAATGTGCATAGTGCAGTTCAGGTGCGGTTGATGGATCTGAGCGGAAGAATTCTAAAAGAGGAAAATGTACCCGAAGGGCTCGATCACCGCACTGCGGTGGATGTGAGCACCTGTGCTAACGGACTTTATTTATTAAGTGTCCATTCTTCCGGTTTAAAAGGTGAAGTTCAGAAAACTGTCAAATTCATAAAAAACTAAACATGCGGATAAATACAAAAAATAGTTGCGCGGTTTTGTTACTCATGGTGGGAATGTTGCTGAATGCACAACAATCCATGCTCCTTAATCACGCGCCTTACGATTTGCTCTTGCTCAGCCCGGCCGCTGCCATTTTGCCGGATCAGCTGAATGTTAACTGTCACTTTAAAAAAAACTGGACGGGGATGCCTGGCAGCCCTGAAACCACGAGGTTAAACGTTTGTGGTCCTTCAGGCAATAAAAAAATGGGGTTAGGCGCAGTGTTTGGCGGAGAAAGTGCCGGCATTTTTTTGAAACAAAGTGTTTCGGGGATCTTCTCTTACAAAGTGCCGCTGAGTTCAAAACAATTTCTCGCCTTTGGACTCGGTGCCGGTTTCCGCAGACAGTCTGTAAATTTTTCGGCACTGAATGCTGATGCGCCTGAAGAATTTTACAACTGGCCTCAGCAGCAGAGCAGCCTTTTGCCAGACGCCTCATTTGGATTTTTATACGCGTTTAAAAAACTGTACATCACGGCTGCTGCCAATCAGGTTTTTGCATCGGCCTTTGAATACCAGGATCCTCATCTTGATCAAACCATCCGTTTTAAAACCCTTTCAGATTATGTAATTTCTGTTCAGAAAACTTTTGATCTGCAGGGTGGTAACTGGCGGGTTCTCATCAATGGGATCTTGCGCAGTACTCAGGGATTACCGGTTCAACCAGATGTGTATGGAGGATTTGAGATCAAAGACAGGGTGTTATTCGGCGCGGGTTTTCGTACACCTCTCAGCATGTATGGAAATATTGGACTCAGGTTGAATGAAAACATCCGGCTGATTTATGGATACGAATACAGCCGCGGTTTTTCTCATGTTGCGCGCGGCGGACACGGCATCAGCCTGCAAATCGGTTTTCATCAGCAGAAAAAAGGTCCTGTGCAGAATAATGCGGATGCCGGTGCCATGGAAGAGATCTTCGCGAAGCTGGATCAGCAGGAAGCAGAAATGGAAAAATTAAAAACACGTTCTGATTCACTGGATAAAAATCTGATGCTGCTCCGCCGGGAATTAGAGGCCCTTCAGAACAAACAGTTGTCTAAGGACGATATCATCGCAGCGATTGATCAGTATTTCGACCGGCCCGTGCACAACCAGAGCAGGCAAATGGAGAAAGCATCCTCTGCTGAAAATAGCAAGACAGCGAACCACGAAAAATACAGGATCATCAGCCCGAAAACAGAAGCTGATTTTGATGCGCCGGAAGATTCGCTGCCGGCTGGTTACAAACTTGTGTTTGGTGTTTATCAGCTGGCTACTTATGCAAAACAGTACCAGAGGTTATTAAAAAGGGAGGCGGGTTTTGAGACCACACTCATACAATTGCCTGATCATCCGCGCAAATACATTTATGTGTGTATGGCAAAAGATTTTGATTCGCTGCGGGAAGCGCTTTCCAATTTAAGAACGCTGCGGCAGCAATTGAAGTTAAAAAATCCGCCCCTCACAAAGGGCGAGGCCTGGATATTGCAAACCATCAAATAGATCATCATGAAAAAAAGCATCTGTATTTTTCTCCTGCTGTATTTTTGTTTCCGGTCAAATGCACAATCCTCAGGCGGTGTGTTGAGCGGTGGTGTAAATGTTTGCAGCGGCGCCAACAGTGGAACGCTGGCACTGAGCAGTTATTCCGGCAATATTGTAAGATGGGAAACCGCGCCGGGAATCAATGGTCCCTGGACACCGATGGTATTCACGCTTCCGTTCTACAATTTTATTAATCTTGTTCAAACGTCTTCTTTCAGGGTGGTAGTGCAATTGCCGGGTTATGCCGAAGCCTTCAGCAATGCTGTGACTGTTAGTTGTACACCGCTCAGCGCGGGCGGAACCCTGACGAGTGAAACAGTAACCTGCATCAACAACGCAATCACCTGTTCACTGAGCGGTCAAACCGGCTCTGTTATTGCCTGGGAATATTCGCAAAACAACTGGATCACAACTGCGACTTTAAGCAGCAATTCAGCATCATCGGTAACAATGCCTTCGGTAAGTGTCAACACAGCTTTTCGCGCGAGAGTTCAAAACGGCAATTGTCCGGCAGTATTTTCCAATACTCAGGTCGTACAAGTGCTTTCACAAACAATTCCCGGAACCATTGTCGGTGCGGGCAATGTGTGCGCTTCCTCAAACACGGGCACTCTTTCTTTGAATGGATACAACGGTTCTGTGGTGCAGTGGGAAAGCGCGCTGAACGTGGGAGGGCCGTTTAATCCGATAGGAGGAAGTGGCGGTAACTATGCGCAGGTGTATATCAATCTGGCCCAGTCAACGTTTTACAGGGCTCAGGTCCAAAATGGCAATTGTTCTGCAATGTATACAGGTGTTGCACAGGTTACAGTTCATCCTCAGAGTGTGGGAGGCTACATCATTGGCAGCAGCAGCGTTTGTGCCGGGCAAAACGCGGGAAATCTTCAGTTGAATAATTTTTTCGGAAATGTCGTTCAGTGGGAATCTTCCGCCAACAGCGGACAGACCTGGTCGACAATCAATAACCAGAGCACAACTATCTCAGCTGGAATTTTGTCTTCAGGCAGCGTTTACCGTTGTCTGTTGCAAAGCGGTAATTGTGCACCTGTGTATTCTGCATGGCATGCCGTTAATGTATCACCCCTGCCGGCCCCTGTTTTTAGCGCTACGAACGGGTGTGCCGGAAGTGTAATCACATTCAGCAATACAACATCGGGATTAAATTACTGGC
>CAZFCR010000145.1:0-7935 GCA_964517305.1 uncultured Akkermansia sp. | reverse complement strand
TTGTGTTGCTGTTTTAACACAACCTTTTTCGAGTGCCTTTATTTCTTTGCTGCATTTTTCAATGTCGCTTTCAAGCGAGCCAAATGCACTGAGTTTTTCCTCTATTTCATTTCTAACGGCAAGCAGTTCCGACTCTTCTTTTACGCCGTGTTTTTTGAGCAGGCGGTTCAGTTTGTCGAGTTTAACGTTGACCTCTTCCAGGCGTGCATTGTCAAAATTCAGGTGCTCGCCTTCGGTATCCATTTCATCAGCCAGATCTTTTAATTCAAGATAAGCTGAATTGACACGCTCGAGAAAAGCCGCGTTGTTTTTTGAATATTTTGAGATGGATTGCAGAGCCTGTTTCACAGCAGCCAGAGTGGTCAGCAGGTTATCATCGCCTCCATTCAAAGCGCTTGCTGCTTTGATCAGTGTGGATTTAATCGTTTCTGCATTTTCAAGCGAAAGACTTTCCTCTTCCAGTTGTGATAATTGTCCCGGTACAATTTCGTTCTCCGATAATTCGTTGAACATAAACTGCAGGTAATCGGCTTCTTTCCGCGCCTGTTGTTCCCTTGACTGTAATTGTGATAATTCGTTTCTCAGTTTGCTGAGACGTGTATAATCGGATTTATATTGCTGATACAGCTCCTGGCTGCCCGCAAAGGCGTCCAGTAATTCCAGTTGAAAGTTTGCCTGGTTCAGCAACAAAGTCTGATGTTGTGAATGAATGTCGATGAGCCTTTCCGAAAGCAATTTTAAAACACTTAACGACACCAGCGCGTCGTTTAAAAAACTGCGCGACTTGCCGTCAGCGCCAATTTCACGGCGCAATACAAGATGTGGTTCGTACTCCAGTTCCTGCTCTTCGAAAAAACTCCTCAGGTCAAGTGCCTTTGTTTCAAACTCGGCCTCCACCACACATTTTTTTGTTTTGTTGCTGAGCGCGGCTGTTTCAGCGCGTTTACCCAATGCCAGACCCAGTGCTTCAAGAAAAATTGATTTACCTGCGCCGGTTTCGCCGGTGATCACCGTTAAACCCCCGGGGAAATCCACATCCATTTCCTGGATAAGCGCAAAATTGCTAATGTATAGGCGTTTAAGCATGAACGCAAGTTCGGTTAATTTTACAGCTTATAAAAACTGATTTGTGCTTTCCGCCCGGCTATTTTTTCAACAAGCCGGCACCTTGCCTCAGCCAAACACGCCATTTGTCATCAAAAACCTGCCATTTGCTAAAAGGAAGAGATTTCACCCAACTTGAAGGCGCCTTCGATCGTAAATATATAAAAGAGCATCCCAAAATACCGTCATTATGAGACAACTTAAGATTACCAAACAGATCACCAACCGCGAAACCGCTTCCCTGGATATGTATCTCCAGGACATTGGCCGCGTAGAACTTATTTCAGCCCAGGATGAAGTGGCTCTCGCGCAGCGCATCAAAGCAGGCGACCAGCAGGCACTTGACAAACTGGTGAAGGCCAACCTGCGTTTTGTGGTTTCTGTGAGCAAACAATACCAAAATCAGGGACTAAGTCTGCCTGATCTCATCAATGAAGGAAATTTTGGACTTATTAAAGCCGCGCAGCGTTTCGATGAAACCCGGGGTTTTAAATTTATCTCCTATGCTGTGTGGTGGATCCGCCAGAGCATTCTTCAGGCACTGGCTGAACAAAGTCGCATTGTACGTTTGCCGCTTAATAAAATTGGTGCCATTAATAAGATCAACAAAACCATGTCGGCCCTGGAGCAGGACCTGGAACGTGAACCAAGTTTTGATGAAATTGCAGAGGTGCTTGACATGTTGCCGAAAGACATTTCAGACACCATGCGTAACAACAGCCGTCACATGAGCATGGATGCTCCTTTGAGTTCTAATGAAGATGGTGGTACCATGTACGATCTTTTAAGAAATGAAGCCTCGCAAAATCCTGACAGAGAACTGCTGGGAGAAAGTCTTCAGATGGAAATTTTCCGTGCACTGGCAACGCTTACTGAACGTGAAGCTGACGTGATCAAACTGTTTTTCGGCCTTTCCGGCAAACACCCGCATTCTTTAGAAGAAATCGGCGAAAAATTTGACCTGACCCGCGAACGGGTGCGCCAGATCAAGGAAAAAGCAGTACGCCGTTTAAAGCACGGTTCGCGCAGCAGGCTGCTGAAAGCTTACCTTGGGTAAACACAATTGGGCTTAGGACATGAGATGGATCTTTTATATTCCTTTGATTCTTTTCGCGTTTTGCACTAAAGAAAAGAAGTTGCCGGTACCTGAAGAATCCGAAAGTCCTGCGGGTATTGATTATGTGAATTATGAACCCGATCTGGTTCTGAATTCTGTGAGCGGCAGCACCTATATGCTTGGGCAAGGCACGGTTTACACGCCTGTTGACACGACTTGTTCTGTCACAGCAACCGACATTTCAGCCAATAACCCGTGGTTTCGCGTGGATGCAAAAAATTATTTTAAACTGGTTTCTCCTTCAACTCCAGCATCCAATTATTTTCACGAGCTCAGGCTTACCATGCTGATGTCAGCGGATTCTGTTCCCTTCTCCAGGTCAAGTCCTGGATGCGCTGTGCTTCTCAACCAGAACGATGCCGTCAGCAGTAACCCGGAATACATTTGGGGAACTTCGTTGGTGCTCCACGCCCGACTGCTTATCGTCTGTGATTTACCCCAGGGCGAAAAATACATTCCCTTTAAACGCATTAAAGCCGACGGGGTGCATTATGGCTGGATCCTGATCGAGGGTTTTGGAATAAACGGCATTAAAATTAAATCGGCCGCCCTCAACCGGGAGCCGGGAACATCGATTCTCTGCGGACAAATCAATTGATGTAGCGGCATCAAACTCTAAATTTCCAAAAGGTTATTTTCGACGACAAAGAATATCCCCGGATATTTTATCTTTGGATCCATGGCCAACCACCGCATAGCCTGGCTCGATGGATTAAGAGGCGTTCTTGCCTTAATGGTCTGTGCGCATCATTTCCTTTACGCCTTTTATCCTGAACTGATTTTTGGTGGCAGTTATAAAGATTTTAATACCGGAACGATCAGTCCGATAAAATTGATAGCCTTTTCACCCCTCAATATTATTTACAATCCGGGAACGGCGATTCATTTTTTTTTCCTGCTGAGTGGTTATGTACAGTCGTACCGGTATTTTCAAAACGGAAATACAGTGTCTATTCAGCTTGCGTTTTTTAAACGGTACTTCCGGCTGGCGCTTCCCGTGCTTTTCACTGTATTACTGATTTTTCTTTTCCATAAAAACTACTGGATCGCCAAGAATGCTTTTCCCGATAATCCGCTCACCGATAAATGGGTGCAGAGCGTGATGCCCGACAACCTGCAATTCTGGCAAGTGATCCGGCACGGACTCTTCGACTGTTTTAATACCACTTCAAGGTATTACCAGGTGTTGTGGACCATGCCTACCGAGTTATTTAATTCATGGCTGGTGATGATCCTGATTTTTGTGACGCACCAGAGTAAAAACCAGTGGCGGCTATTGTTGTTCTGGCTTGCTGTGCAGCTGTTTTTACTGCAGTCCTGGTATGGCGCAGCCTTTACCGTGGGCGTGCTTTTAGCGGCCCTTCAGCGTGACTCAGAAAAGTTTAATCAGGTTTCTGAACACCGGGTGTTTCGTGGTCTGTGTCTTTTAGCAGGACTCTACTTCGCGTCTTATCCATTTACCGGTTATGTGGGAGCAGTTAAAAATTCGATTTACCGGCCGATTTCTTTTTTCGAAACCTATCCACACATCATCAGTTATCTGATTGGCGTGAGTCTGCTTTTTTTGTTCATGCTCAGGGCACACACCCTCAATAAGATCTTAAGCTCCAAACCCCTTTTGTGGCTCGGCAATATCTCATTTATGCTTTACCTTCTCCATTTCCTTATTCTGTTTAGTTTTTCGCCGTGGTTATATCAATTGCTGAAAAAAGAAATGAACCTTGAACTTTCCCTCTCGCTTACAGCGGCATTGTCTCTGCTGGCAAGCCTCGTCTTTTCGTGGTTAAGCACAGCTCTCGTCGACAGGCCCTCTATCCGCTTCAGCCATTACATTGCGCGCAGGCTCACCGGTTTGTGACCGGGATTATTAAACGGCTTCTGTTTAGAACATTTTACGCGCCGGCGCCTTTGCATGAGCGTTCCCGGTATTTTAGTGGCTAATTGATTTTCATGAGAAAAACATTATTAGCAGGTTTGCTTTTTATCTCCCTGAGTACCTTCAGTCAGGAAGACACCGTGCGCATTAACAGTCAGCTGAGCCCTGAACAAATGGCGGAGCAGGATTACAACTCAGGACTCCGCGCCATGGAGAGCAAAGACTTTAATACCGCTGCCGACCTTTTTTCGCGGTGCCTTGCCGCTAAGCCGGGTTTTGACAAGGCCCTTGCCAACCGCGCAATTGCTTTTACACGGCTTAAAAAATACAACGAAGCGCTGGCGGACATTAACCTCGCCATTTCCGCGAATCCGGCCAATGCAGATCACTATTTTAATAAAAGCCTCATCTTTTTCGGAATGAATCTGCCCGACAGCCAGCATGTGGCGCTTGATTATTGCCTTCGTTTAAACGGTGAACACGTTGAAGCGGCCTACCACAAAGGATTGCTGGCTTATAACAAAGGCAATTACGAAAAAGCGATTGGTTATTATTCAATCTCCATTAACGGGAATCCCAGTTATGCCTTTGCTTACAACGACAGAGGCAGTGCTAAAAGAGCCAGCGGCGACCTGGAAGGTGCCATAGCGGATTACCTTTCTGCTCTTAAGATCAACGACTCGCTTGTTTTTATTTATAACAACCTCGGTACTGCCTACAGGATGAATAAAAATTTCGAAGAAGCGCTCAAGGCTTATGACGCCGCGCTTCAGAGAGATCCAAAATACCTGATCGCGCTTAACAACAAGGGTGTTACCCGTTTTGAATCGGGCGACCTGAAAGGCGCGCAGAAGGAATTTGAAAGCCTGCTCAGCGTAGACCCTAAAAACACAGGGGCTTATAACAACCTGAGTTCCATTGCCTTAAAAAACCAGGATTATCAAAAAGCCAAAGACCTGGCAACCAGATCCTTACAATTTAATCCTAAAAATGGTCCTGCCTATTACAACCGCGGAGTGGCGCGACAAATGCTGAGAGACGAAGAAGGGTGCTGCGCCGACTGGAAAAAAGCTTACGAATTGGGTATAACCGCCGCCAAGTCCTATCTGAATGCCTCCTGTTTACATTAACACACAACACATGCAAAAACTGCTTTACATTTTTCTGATTTTATGTTCCAGTCGCATTCTGTTCAGTCAGGATGTTCCTTTTGACCGCTCCAACTTCCCGGGTAAAAAAGAAGAGTTCCGGGATGCGCTGCGAAAATTTGATATAGGCGCGGATTTTTATTCGCAGGGAAGGCGTGAATTCGACGATTTCAGGAAGTCTTTTCTGATTTCCCACAAATACCTTCCGGTTAGCGTTTACGATTATCAGAAGTCGGGATATGCTTTTTTTCGCAATGCTCTTTCTCCTTTGACCGACGCCAGCAGATTTAATCCCAACAATGCCATGCTGAATTACATGCTAGGATTTATCTGGTTTCAGACAGATCCGGCCAATGCCCAAACCCTGAAGTATTTTGAATCCTCTTATGCCCTTGCTCCTGACATCAAAGACTCAGACGTGCTTTACTGGCTCGCCTGGACCTATCAACTGCATGGCAAGTGGGATGAAGCCATTAAACATTACCAAATGCAAATGACTCGCCTCCAGGTGAAGGCAAAAAGCAACGTGGCCGCCATGGAAGATATCAGGAAAAAAATAACTGAATGTGAAGCAGGCAAAAAGTTCAGCGCAGCGCCTGAAAGGGTTTTTGTAGACAACCTGGGCCCCAACATTAATTCCGCATACCCGGAGTATGGTCCGGCCATTTCTACCGATGAAGAAACCATTTTATTCACTGCAAGACGGCCCAACTCAATCGGCGGAAAAAAGGACGAAGCAGATGGCGGTTATTATGAAGACGTTTATGCTTCAGTGAAACTGAATGGAAAGTGGCAGCCGGCAAAACAACTCAGCAAAAACGTAAACACCGAAAATCACGACGCTGCGGCAGGTGTATCGCCCGACGGGAGCAAACTCTATGTGTACAGACATTCCGGCACCGATGGCGGGGATCTATACGAAAGCGTATTGTTTGGGTTGGATTGGGAGCCTCCTGTTCACATGAATAAAAACATCAACACCAAATACCATGAATCAAGCGTAAGTCTGAGTTTTGATGGCAAACGCATGTATTTTGTGAGTGACAAAGAATCGGGCCTGGGCGACCGCGATATTTATTACAGCGACATGGATCTGAATGGAGAATGGGGTCCTGCCAAAAATCTGGGTCCGGAGATCAACACCAAATACGGAGAAGAGGCTGTTTTTATGCACCCTGATGGCATCACCATGTACTTTAGCAGCAAAGGTCACGAAACCATGGGAGGCTACGACATTTTTAAAACGCAGCTCGAAAATGGCAAGTGGCAAAAACCTGTTAACCTGGGATACCCGATCAACGGACCTGACGATGACGTTTTTTTTGTGGTAAGCGGAAGCGGCAACCGGGCGTATTTTGCATCCTCAAAGCCGGGGGGAATGGGAGAAAAAGACCTCTATAAAATTACCTTTCTGGGCCCGGAAAAACCTCCGATGCTGAACAGCGAAGATCAGTTGCTGGCTAATAGCAATCCTTTTTCTAATCTAAAAACAGAAGGTCAGATAGAAGTGAAGTCAGCCCGCCTCACCATTCTGAAAGGTGTTGTTCAGGACGAAAAAACAAACAAGCCACTTGAGTCGACCATTGAGTTGATTGACAACGAAAAGAACATTGTGCTGGCCACATTTAAATCGAACAGCAGCAGCGGTAAATATCTGGTAACCCTGCCCAGCGGTAAAAACTACGGACTCTCTGTAAAAAGCCAGGGATATCTATTCCATTCTGAGAATTTTAATTTGCCGGAGGCTGCCGAGTTCCAGGAATTTAATCTCGATATCCTCCTGAAAAAAATGGAGGTGGGTAAGACCGTGGTTTTAAAAAACATCTTCTTTGATTTTAACAAAGCAGATATTAAGTCTGAAAGCGCCAACGAACTGGATCGACTGGTGAAACTGCTGAGGGAAAATCCTGCTCTTAAAATCGAATTGGGTAGTCATACCGACGATGTGGGCTCCGAGGAATACAATGCACGTTTAAGCGACAACCGTTCAAAATCTGTAGTACAATACCTTATTAGCAAAGGCATTCCTGCAGGTCGTTTAGAGGCCAAAGGTTACGGTGAATCTAAACCTATCCAGCCAAACGACTCCGACGAAAACCGCCAACAGAACCGACGCACAGAATTCAAAATCATCTCCAAGTAGGGAATTGTTTCACGTGGAACTTTTATCGCCACACGCGGCGATACAGACCCCATTCATCCTTACGAAAAACCTCATACGGGTGTGGTAAGGCTCTGGCAAAACCATCGAATTCTCATACATCAATCGTAGCAGCGCGCTTTGTCCAGGATGGGGCTGTTTACAATTAACTCATACAACGCCGCTAATAACATGCGCGGGCTATTTAAAGACGACCAACCCTTTATTATCTACACTCCGTTCTACATCCAAACACGCCATTAGTAATCAACTCCTCCGCCCCGAGTTCAGCGGATTAGTGCTTCCGTAAAACTATAGCTCATCCTTGTCAAGGGTTTTATCGCCGAACAATCGAGGCTCGCTATTCGAAATCCGTCTGCCTCATCTAACCTTGGGCCACAAGTTTGGTATAACCACACCGGATGTTCGACCACTATTTTTGGCAAGGGGGTGGTGTCTTCTCTTGGGTCATAGACGAATACTGCCAACGGCCTCCTCAGAATAAAGATCAAAATCGAAAGCAACGCGTCCAATCCACTATCCCTACCAT
>CAZFCR010000144.1:0-7949 GCA_964517305.1 uncultured Akkermansia sp. | reverse complement strand
ACCAAAACTAACCATCAAAAAAGGGAGATCAATTTTGACTCCCTTTTATTTTTATCGTAAATTTTCCCCGGACAACAGTGAAAAGTAAATTAATAGAACTCAACAACATGGGAATCGTCGTAGAATCCCTCGACAATGCCATTTCATTTTTTACCGAAATAGGTTTAAGGCTTGAAGGTCGCGGTATAGTAGAGGGCGAGTGGGCCGGACGCGTAACCGGTTTGGGCGACCAGTCGGTAGAGGTGGCCATGATGGTAACGCCCGACGGGCATAGCCGGCTCGAAATCTCGCAGTTTTACAGACCCGGAATCATCGCCGACCACAGGAAAGCTCCTGTAAATTCGCTGGGTTACCTCAGATTAATGTTCAGGGTCGAAAACCTCGATCAACTGCTGGCCAGGCTTACAAAACGTGGCGCTGAGATGGTTGGCGAAGTGGTAAACTATGAGAACATTTACCGGCTTTGTTACATTCGTGGTGTAGAAGGCCTGCTGATTGGACTGGCGGAACAGCTTGGCGATAAAACAAGTAAAGATATTCTGTCTGAATCCTGAATTGGGAATTGAGAGAAAACAAACAAAGGTTCATAAGAAGTCCGTTTTCGTTTTTGACTACCGGCATACAATGCAAATCATCTTTTTCGGCAGGTCGGTCAGTATTCAAAAGGTTTTAAGCTTCGCAGCGGATCAAACGCCTTCCACAATCATGTTCTCTGCCACCTTCTGACTGATCACTACTTCTTTTTTTTCGCAGATAATTTGTAATGACTGATCGAATTCTTCGATCGCCTCGAGCTTTATTTTCGCGCCAATGATGAGCCGGTGTTTTTCCAGGTGTTTTAAAAAAACAGGGGAGTGGTCTGTTACGCCCATGATCCGATACATCAGCCCGGGTTTGGCTTCCGCGAGACTGATAAAATTACTTTTCCGGATCTTGCCTTTTTCATCGGGAATGGGATCGCCGTGTGGATCATACACCGGGTTACCGAGAATCTGCGCCAGTTTGTTGATGAGTTTGTCGTTTTGAATGTGTTCAAGCTCTTCGGCAATTTCGTGCACTTCGTCCCAGCCAAATCCTAATTCTCTGGCCAGGTATGTTTCCCAGATGCGGTGCCGCCGCACAATGTTCAGGGCCAGTTTGAGGCCGCTTCCTGTTAAACGTGTGCCGTACGATTTTTCGTAGATCACATATTTTAATTCGTGCAGTTTTCGCAGCGCTTCGGTTACAGAAGCGGGACTGATATTGAGTTTTCCGGCGAGCTGAAAATTTCCCACAATGGCCTTGTTATCGGCCGAGAGGTGATAAATGGTCTTAAGGTAATTTTCAATGGTTTCTGCTCTCATAAAAATATTATTAGGCATGCCAAAATTAATAATTATATTTTATAATTCAGGTCCCATCTTTGCCGTGTAAAATTTAAGCGCAACAACATGAAACGAACCTACATCACCTTTTTGATCCTGATGCTGCTGGGTTTCGCCTGTAACAAGATCACGCCTTCGGCCCCTCCCGACAATGAGCTGCTGGATGGTCCGGTGGAAGGACTGAGCGCGGCCGAAAAACAGATCTTTATCCGCGGCGATGTTGCTTTTAATGATGAGGTCTTTACTCCGGAAACCGGGCTCGGCCCCGTATTTGTGTCGGGCTCATGTGGGAGCTGTCACGCTGGTGATGGCAAGGGACATCCGTTTACCTCGCTCACGCGGTTCGGGCAAACAGACAGCACTGGCAACAAGTACCTGCATCTCGGTGCTCCGCAATTGCAAAACCGCGCCATTCCCGGATACGAACCCGAAAAATTACCTCCTGGTGTATATGCTTCTAAAATTCTGCCGCCTGCCAATACCGGACTCGGTTTTTTAGATGCGGTGAGTGATGCCGATATTCTCGCGATGGCCGATCCTTCTGATGCTGACGGCGATGGTATTTCGGGCGTGCCCAACTGGGTGAAAATCCCTGAATATTGTCAATACCGCACCGAAT
The DNA here is from genome assembly GCA_964517305.1 of uncultured Akkermansia sp. Taxonomy (GTDB): domain Bacteria; phylum Bacteroidota; class Bacteroidia; order B-17B0; family Aurantibacillaceae; genus Aurantibacillus. Next base: position 5,966 of record CAZFCR010000144.1, on the reverse strand, counting down.
CGATAGAACGCAACGGCAAACACATCGGGCGTTTTGGGCGCAAGGGCGCTGCTTACGATCTTTTACAGCAAACGGCCAATGCCTATAACCAGGACATGGGCATTAATTCAGAATTTGAGCCTTACGATACTTATTCTGGTGAGCTGCACGATCCTGAAGTGAGCAACGCCACCATTCACGACGTTGTATTTTACCTACGCACTTTAAAGGCGCCCATTCAGAGAAATCCCGATGACCCTCAGGTGCGTGAAGGAGAAAGGATCTTTAAATCCACAGGCTGCGAAAAATGCCATAAACAGGAATTAAAAACCGGACCTTACAAAATAAGTGTGCTCGCCAACAAAACATTTTATCCTTATACCGATCTGTTGCTTCATGACATGGGTCCTGCCCTGGACGACCATTATACCGAGGGTTCTGCTACTACCGCCGAATGGCGTACGCCGGCCCTCTGGGGTCTGGGCTTGTCTAAAAATTCGCAGGGCGGTAATTATTTTTTAATGCATGATGGGCGGGCGCATTCTATTGAAGCCGCCATTCTGCTTCACGGTGGAGAAGGACAAAAGAGCAATGATCAGTACCAGGCTTTGGGTGCGGACGATAAAAAGAAACTGTTGCTGTTTTTAGAAAGTCTGTAAAAATGAACAGAAAAGAATTTATAAAAACCTGTGGTGCCGGCTGCCTCGCGGCGGTGGGAATTACGGCTTTTATGAGCGGGTGCTCGGGTAACAAATATATTGTAGTCCCGGGCAAACAAACATTGCAGGTTGCGAAATCAGAATTTCTGAGAGAAAACGGTAAACACAGGCCTTATGTGGTTGTAAAAAGTGATCTGGATTATCCGATCGCATTGTACCGTTTTGCAGAGAACGACTACACCGCCTTGCTGATGCAGTGTTCACACCAGCAGATGGAACTCAACATCAGCGGTCATTTGTTGACCTGTCCTGCTCATGGCAGCGAGTTCAACACCAGGGGAGAAGTGATACAGGGTCCGGCCGAACAGGCTCTGCCTTCCTATAAGATCAGCAGCGACGATAAACACATTTATATTCATGTAGTATGAAGATCAGACTGAGTATTTTTTTATTGTTGTGTTGTTTGTTTCTGCAGGCGCAACAGGACTCCGCTTTTTTTAAGAGGGTGCCCGCCGACACGGCGAAACAAAAAATGAACATGGACGCCGTTTACAACAGGCCTTTCCTGCAGGCCGGGAAATTGCCCATTGCTCTTGGTGGTTACCTCGAAGCCAATTCCAGTTATTTTGTCACCGATGGCATCAGCGACGGACTCTCTTTTCAACTACCGAGATTGACCCTGTTTGTTTCTTCCACCTTAACACACCGGCTTAAATTTTTATCGGAGATAGAACTCGAAGACGGCGGGCGCGAGATCAACATTGAATTTGCTTCGCTCGATGTAACTTTCCATCCTTTGCTGAATTTCAGGGGCGGTGTGATCATGAATCCCATTGGCGCGTTTAACCAGAACCACGACGGTCCTCGCTGGGAGTTTGTGGCCCGGCCGCTCTCGGCAACCACCATCATTCCCGCCACCTGGAGCAATGTGGGATTTGGTTTGTTCGGAAAATATGCCATGCGCAACCTGGTGTGGGCGTATGAGATTTATTGCAGCAATGGTTTCGATGACAGGATCATTACCAATACTGAAAACCGGACCTGGTTCCCTGCAAGCAAGGCCAACAGCGAACGTTTTAATGAAAGTTTTAATGGCGTGCCCCTGATCACTGCTAAAACCGCGTTCAGGTACAAAAAAACAGAACTGGGCATTTCGTGGATGGGTGGGGTTTATAACAAGTTCCAGATCGACGGCATTGTGCTTGATAAAAGACGCCGCGCCGATATGTTTGCCCTCGATTTTAATACCACCATCAAAGGCGCCAAAACATTTATAACCGGCGAATGGGTAGTGGCCATGCTAGATGTGCCCCGCAGCTACACACAACAATATGGTAACCGTCAGCAGGGAGGTTTTGTCGACATTGTGCAGCCGGTTTTAAGGCGTGATGTTCTGGGATGGAAGAACAGTGTTTTTAATCTTGCGCTGCGACTGGAATACGTGGATTACAATGTGGGTGTATTCAGAGAAACAAATGGCAACATGGCCGATGATGTTTATTCTTTTTCACCAGGATTGAGTTTCAGACCTTCGGCGCAGACTGTTTTCCGGGGCAATTACCGTTACCTCTGGCAGCAGGATCTGCTGGGCAACCCGGCTTCTCGCAGCGCGGGTTTTGAGTTTGGGTTCAGCACGTATTTTTAACTGACTGTTGACGATTTTAAGGATTGACGATCGAGACGGCCTTCAAGGATCAGCTGCATACAAAGATCTTCGCACCTTAAAATTCATTTGCGCAACTTGTTATTTTTTGTACATTTGGTTTAACCCACGGCGCGCAGGCGTCCCCAAAAAAAAGAAAACATGTTTCGAATTTTTGAAAATCTTATTGAAGCCATTAACTGGCTTAAGATCGCGGCTTCACCTTTCCTGGTTGGCTGTGTTTTCGGAGTGATCTCCTACCTCTACAAACCAAGCCCCGCAGGAATTGTTTTTGCGCTGACGCTTGTGGCTGCAGGTTTGATCTTTGGTATTCTGCTCGCAACCAATATCTCCAGAAAAACGAGGCCTTCTGAATTTAACTCACGCATCAATCGTTTCCCGGAAGCGGATGACCTCGAACAATTATAATACGCCGGGTCTGGAATATTCTCAACATAAATCGTTTTCTTTGTTTTAATGAACACCGATCTGATCTCCTATTACAGGCAAAGAGCCAGCGAATACGAAAAAATTTATCAGAAACCCGAACGCCAGTCCGATCTTTTGCGGGCTGCGGATCTGCTGCAGGAATTATTAAGCGGAACCTCTCTGTTGGAAATTGCCTGTGGCACCGGTTACTGGACTGAAAGGCTGGCACCGGTCTGCAAAAACATTCACGCTACCGACATCAACGAGGCGGTGCTGGAGATCGCCAGATCAAAAGAGTATGGTTTGACGCCGGTTTGTTTTGAGACAGTCGATTTTTTTGACTCTCAGCTGGATGGCAACTACGACGCGGTGTTCGGGGGTTTTATTCTCAGCCACATCACTTATGAAACACTCTCCGCTTTTTTTCGCAGGCTTGAAGAACTGGTGCCTTCCGGAGGTACAATTGTACTGATCGATAATTTATATGTTGAAGGCAACAGCCATCCCATTGTAAAGACCGATGAGGGCGGCAACACTTACCAGCAACGACAATTGCGTGATGGTTCTGTGCATCTGGTACTAAAAAATTTCCATGCCGAGGAAGTACTGATAGATGTGTTGCAGGGAAAAGCAAATGAGATCCGGGCCATTGAATTAGAGTATTTTCGTATCCTGCATTATAAAAAGAAATAAAGTGGACAAAGTACGGTCAGAAAAAGAAAAGATGTTGAGCGGCGAAGACTATCGCGCTATGGACGCGGAGTTGGTGAAAGAACGCAAAAAAGCGATAGATCTTTTTCAGAAGTATAATAAAAGCAGCGCCGGGGAGCTTAAACTACGGCGTGAAATTTTAAAAGATCTGATCCCTCAGCAGGGTAAAGATCTTTTTATTGAACCTCCTTTTTATTGTGATTATGGTTACAACATTCGCACCGGTAATAACGTGTTTTTTAATTTTAATTGCGTGATCCTGGATGTGATGCCGGTACATATTGGCGATCATGTTTTGTTTGGTCCGGCTGTTCAGGTATACACGGCTTTGCATCCCATGGATTGGCGAGAACGCTCAGGTCCCACCCAATCCGCGAAACCGGTTTCGATTGGCTCGCACGTATGGATTGGCGGCGGGGCCATCATTTGTCCGGGTGTAAGCATTGGCGAGCGTTCTGTGATAGGAGCGGGCAGTGTGGTGACGCGGGATATTCCCGCGGGGGTTTTCGCAGCAGGAAATCCCTGCCGGGTGGTCAAAAAGATTGAAGAAAAAGAATGAAACTTATTTTACAGGGACATGTCCTCTGGTGTTTTGAAGCGGAAGTAAAAAGCCGTGGCATTCTGGATGCCATTGGCGGACATGTAAGCGGAGTGCTGCCTTTTCACCGCCACAAGGGAGAAATAGCGCTTACTTCACAAAGTATTTTACTGAGTGGAGAATCAGAAATGGAATTACCTTTGTTACAGGTGAAAGCGGTTTTTCTTGGATTCGACGATGCTTATCCCAATACCATCGTTAAGAATTTCGGAGCCACCTGGTCACCACTGCGCCTGACGCTTCAGGATGACACCATCCTTTATCTGATCATTGATTACCGCATGGGTGTTACCAGTAATCCCATCTGGTTTGAGACGCTCAAAAACCTTTTGACTTAAATATAACACTGTTTTTTATGTCCACCACATCCACCCTTTTTACTATTCGTCCCTGGCAGGATTCTGATCTTCCAGCGCTGCTCAAACACGGTAACAACCCGCTGATTGCGCAGAACATGACCGATTCGTTCCCACATCCATATCTCGAAAGCAATGGACGGATGTTCATTGAATTTGCGCGTTCGCACGAGCCTTATCGTCTCTACGCCATAGAAGTGGAGGGTGAGGCCGCCGGAGGCATCGGCATTCATCCGCAACAGGACATCCAGAAGAAAAACGCGGAACTGGGCTATTGGCTTTCGCAGCAACACTGGGGCAAGGGTATTATGGCTGCGGCCGTGCGTGAGCTGGTTAAAAAAGGTTTTAGTGATTTTGATCTGAACCGCATCTTTGCCCGGCCTTTCGGGAATAACCGTGCCTCACAGCGGGTGCTCGAAAAGGCTGGATTTAAACTGGAAGCGGTGATCACAGACGGTTTTTTTAAAAACAACGAATTTGTAGATGAAATGATCTATGCCATCAGGCGATCTGATCTTTAAAAATTTGTCTGCAAAATTTGAGTGCTGTGAGTCAGTCCTTTCTGTCAGCGCACCCGGCATTTTTTTTCATGCCCTTAAATTTTTGTATCTTGAGGTCCTGAAGGCAATACGATGAAAAAAATCATGATCCACTTGCTGCTGTGCCTGTTGATACCGGTAAGCGCCTGTGAAGCCCAAAACAAGAAGTCGACAATGAACGAAAAAGAACAAGTAAAACATCCCCTGTTTTGTGACCCGGAAAAGGGAATGTGTGAGATTCCGGGAACTTCCTCTGCGCAGCACCAGGCTGCAGGAGCGGCTGCGAAATCAAAATTGAAGATCGTTTATTTTACCGATCCTATCTGCTCTGCCTGCTGGAGCATTGAACCGCAATTGCGCAAACTCCTGCTGGAATATGGCGACAGGATCAGTCTTGAATTCCACATGGGCGGTTTGCTGCCTTCATGGGATGGTTTTAACGGGGGTGGCATCAGCAAACCTTCTGATGTGGCCCATCACTGGGAAGAAATGAGTCAGTATTTTGATATGCCCATCGATGGCGATGTATGGCTGAACGATCCTCTGAGCTCGTCGTATCCTCCGTCAATTGCCTTTAAAGCTGCGGAGATCCAGGGCTCTGTTAGAGCTGCCAACTTTCTACGCCGCATCAAAGAGATGGTGTTTCTTGAAAAAAAGAACATCACCCGATGGGAACACATCAAACAAGCCGCGTTTGAGTGCGGACTCGACACAGGTAAACTGGCGGAAGATTTTAGCGGCGTAGCCAACACCAATTTTAAAAACGATCTGGCCCTGGCTGCGCGTTATGGCGTGCGCGGGTTTCCGGCCATCTATATCAGCGATAGTCTTAACAATCAAACCACCATTTATGGTTACCGTCCCTACGAAGATTTTGAACAGGCGCTTAAAAAATTAGCTCCCGATCTCAGCAAAAAAACGTATGAATCTGCCGGCGATCATTTGTTTGTTCATTATCCAACACTCACTACCAAAGAGTTTAGTGTACTGGCGGGAATATCAAAAGAAGAGGCTGTGAAAAAAATAGTTAAAAGCATTATCAACTGCCAAAAA
>CAZFCR010000143.1:2124-7949 GCA_964517305.1 uncultured Akkermansia sp. | reverse complement strand
ATTCTGGGGCCGGATACTTAAAAAATTATAATACTGCGGTGTCACTCATCGATTCCTCAAAATTTAAGGAAGCAGAAGTGCTGCTAAAAAAAGCCATCAAAGAAAAGCCGGATTATTGGGAAGCCTTTAACAAAATGGCCTACCTGAAAATTAAAAACGAAGATTATAAAAGCGCCCTCAAAGACCTTGACAAGGCTGAAAAAACAGCGCCAATGAATTTCGAAAGTTTAAAACTCCGGGGCATCAGTCTTTATCACCTCGAAAAATACAGGGAATGCAAACCGGTACTCGACACGGCCGCCTACATTGCCATTGAAGAACAACACAACGATGAAGAGCTTTTTTATTACCGTGCCCTGCTGATGTTCAAAGGCAAAAGCCACAAACCGGCGCTGGAATCCTGCGACATGGCACTGGAGTTCAATCCGAAATACATCCCTGCCTACGTGCTCAAAGGTGAGATCAGGTTCAACATGCGGGATTATAATCATGCGATCAGGGAATTAAATACAGCCATTTCTTTGATGACCGACCTGAACACCGATTACACTGCTTACAAACTGCGCGCGAAAAGCAAATTTGAAGCTGCAGATTACAAAGGCGCGGTGAGCGACTGGAACGTTTACATTGAAGCCATTCCCGATGAAGAAGAAGCGCTGATATCGCGCGGCGCGGCCCGTATCAACATCAACGACAACACGGGCGCCATCAGCGACCTTGACGCGGCCATCAAGATCAACGGCAAAAACCCCGTGAGTTATTGTTACAGGGGTGTGGCCAAAGGCGGCAATAAAAGTTACGTGGAAGCGCTGAAAGATCTGGACTATTCCATCAAGTTGAAGTTCGATTATCCTACGGCTTATGTAAACCGTGCAGCCATCAAACTGGCCAGCAAAGATAAACGCGGTGCCTGTGAAGACCTTCAGAAAGCAGACAGCCTCGGATCAGAAACGGCATTTAAATTTATTGAAAAATACTGCAAGCAGAATTAAGCGCGGCCGGTCAGTTCAGTTTAGAAGGCACCATCAACTCAAACTTAGGGATATCGACATTGAACTCCTGCCCGTCAACAAGTTTAACAAGCGTATAATAACCTTTCATGTAACCCATGTCGCTCGTAAGATTGCAGCCACTGTTGTATTCAAAACGCTCGCCGGGTTCAAGTACCGGAGTTTCCCCCACTACCCCATCGCCATCCACAATGCGGTAATCACCAACCGAATCAAAAATATCCCAGTGCCTGCGTTCGAGTTTCACTGAAAAATCGCTTTTGTTAACGATGGTGATGAAATAAATAAAAAAATAATGATTTTCCCGGGGCAGACTGCTGTCCGGTAAATAGCGGGCCTCCACGGAGATCTCGATGTTATGTGTGGTGGTTTTTACCATGATAGCCACTAATTTAAAAGGTTCTGGCCGAAATTCCTGTAGAACAAACGATTTTTAACAATTGTCAGGCAGCTGTTTCCTTTACGAGCAACTGTTCGTAGAGCTTGATGTACTGCGGTAAAATAAGCTCCACATCAAATTTTCTGGCCTGTTTCAGGGCATTTTCCCTGAACTGTTCCAGCATGTTTTCGTCTTTCAGAAGCTTGATGGCATTGGCAGCCATTTCGTCTACGTTTCCAACATCACTTAAAAAACCAGTGACACCGTTCTGATTCACTTCAGGCAAACCACCTGAATTGGTGCTGATCACCGGCACTTTCATGGCCAACGCTTCAAGTGCGGCCAGACCAAAACTTTCGGTTTCAGAAGGCAACAGAAAAAGATCGGCCATGCTCAGTATTTCTTTCGGGTCTGCGATTTTACCAAGGTTAATCACATCGTGACTCAGATTCAGCTGGCGCGAAAGCAGTTCGATGGCCTGTTTTTCCGGCCCGTCGCCAACAAGTATCAGTTTTGAAGGTACCTGCTCTTTTACTTTGGCAAAGATCTTCAGTACATCATCCACACGTTTCACTTTTCTGAAGTTACTGATGTGCACCAGGATCTTTTCTCCCTGGCGTGCATATTTGCGTTTAACGCATTGTTCGCGCGATACCTCAAAATCCTTAACGTTAATGAAGTTCGGAATCACGGTGATCTTGTTGTCTATCTTAAATGTCTTCAATGTATCTTTTTTCAGACTTTCAGAAACAGAAGTGATGGCGTTGCTGTGATTTAAGGAAAAACGAATCACCGGCTCAAACGCTGGATCACGGCCTACCAGTGTAATGTCGGTACCATGCAGTGTGGTAACATAAGGCAGGTTAATTTTTTTAGAGCGGAGGATCTGCTGCGCTGTGTAAGCCACACTCGCATGCGGAATGGCGTAATGCACATGCAGAACATCCAGCTGTTCGTAAATGGCCACATCAACGATCTTGCTGGCCAGCACACTTTCGTAGGGCTGATATTCAAACAGCGGATAATCGTTAACGTTGAATTCGTGGTAAAACAAATTTTCATTAAAAAGATTCAGCCTGAAAGGCTGACTGTAAGACATAAAATGAACCTTATGTCCTTTATTGGCCAGGGCAATCCCCAGTTCAGTAGCCACTACTCCGCTTCCGCCATAGGTGGGGAAACAAACCATACCAATATTCATATCCGATAAAGGTACAAAGAAAAAGAGAATAAAATCTGCCTGCGGCATTCGGAATTCCTACCAGACAATTGTGAATTTTGTGACAGTCGCGTTTTTTTACCTGCGCTTTCTGCGTACCTTTGCCAACTTGAATTACAAACTCCATAGCTTAAAACCTGAAGACGAAAAACAACTTGAACAGGGTTTGCTGCTTCCGCTCATGGAAGAGTTTTACACCATTCAGGGAGAAGGATACAACACAGGCAAAGCGGCCTACTTTATCCGCATCGGTGGATGTGATGTAGGCTGCCACTGGTGCGATGTAAAAGAAAGCTGGGACGCGAATGTGCATCCGCTCACACCGGTTTCAAAGATTGTGGCCAATGTTGAAACCTATGCCGCCAAAAGTGTGGTGGTTACCGGCGGAGAGCCGCTCATCTACAACCTTGGCGCGCTTACAGCTGAACTCAGAAAAAAAGACATTCAGACTTTTATAGAAACTTCTGGCGCTTATGCTTTGAGCGGAGAATGGGACTGGATCTGCCTTTCTCCAAAAAAAACAATGAAACCCCTGCCTGATATCTATCAGAAAGCCAACGAACTGAAGGTGATCATTTTTAACCGCCACGATTTTGTATGGGCCGAAGAACAGGCGGCACTCACAGGTAACAACTGTCACCTTTACCTCCAGCCTGAGTGGAGTAAACACAAAGAACTTCTACCTCTCATCATTGATTATGTGAAAGATCATCCCAGGTGGATGATCAGTCTGCAGACGCATAAATACATGAACATTCCCTGATCGGGCGAACAATATCCGCGCCGGTTTACCGTTAAGCGATTAACAAACCCTTATCCATGAAACGTAACGACTGGGCCATTCTGGCTGCCGCTGTTTTGTACAGTTTTTTATTTTACAGGCAAAACGCGGGCATCAATTTTTTTCTCTTCAGTTTAGTAATGGTGCTACTTTCGGCGTGGACCGGAAAAAAGCTCATCACCAACCGGATGTGGCAAGTTTCGGCAGCCCTTACACTTTTTTCTGCCAGTTTTGTTCTGATCCACGGTTCTTCGCTGGCACTCCTTGCCAATATCGTTTCGCTGATGCTCTTATCCGCCTCAGCGGTGTCGCCCCAATCATCGGCCTTATCCAACCTGCTGCACACTATTTTTTCAATAGGCGGTTCACCTGCCTTTATTGTAACGGCAGTTAGTTCCCGAAACAATCAGCCAGGCGCTCCAAAAACCGCCATCCGTGTGCTTACACTAGCGATACCTGTTGTGCTGGCTCTCCTGTTTTTTTTCGTTTACAAGAATGCCAACCCACTCTTTGAAAAATTCACTGAAAAGATCAACCTGAATTTTATCAGCCTGCCCTGGTTTTTTTTCACACTCAGCGGTTTGCTTGTGGCCTATGGATTTATTGCCGGAAAAAGAATTGTTGATCTTGATAAATGGGAAAACGAACAGGGTGAAATGGAGTTCAAATCCGGCTCATCGACCCTCTGGCGACCGGATACCGCTTTCACCATCCTGATGGTATTGCTGAACCTGATGCTTGTGATGATCAACGTACTCGATGTGAATTACCTGTATCTGGGCGCGGGCATGCCTGAAGGCCTTACTCACAAACAGTTTGTACACAACGGCGTACACATGCTTATTCTCTCAATAGTTATGGGGATGATCTGCATTGTGTTTTTTATCAAAAGGATTGAACCCGGCAAAAGCAGAACGCTGGCCAACCGCCTGATTTTTTTATGGGTGCTGCAGAACCTGATGATGGTTGTATCAACAGGATTCAGGAACCACCTTTACATTCATGAGGCCTTGCTCACCTACAAAAGAATTGGCGTGTATTACTGGCTTGTATTTGCAGGACTTGGGTTGATGACGCTGATGCTCATGATCAGGAACAACCGCAGTGCCTGGCAGCTGATCAGGGTCAATTCCTTTCTCGCCGCCGTTATCCTGGTATTCAGCAGCGCGGCCGACTGGGATAAAAACATCAGCTGCTACAATCTCGGTAAAATAAAATACATGGCCTCGCTTGATAAAAAATACATGATCAGTTTATCCGAAGGCAATCTTCCCCTGCTTTACCGCATCAAAAACGATCCTGATTTTAATACCGATTCTGTATATCATTACCAGTCACAACTGAAATACCTGAACACAACGGCGCTCGACGGCAAACTTTACGATTTTATGAAAAAAAATCAGGAAGGCGACTGGCGTTCATTTAACATCCGGCGCGACCGTGTGAAAACAGAAATGATGACGCTTGCCCTTACCGGTAAACTTTCTCAACTGGATCTTTCCGGAAAAAAAATCAACAGTCTGGCCCCGGTGCAATTTGTAAAGGATCTGAAAACATTGCATTTACCGGCTTCAATGGAATTCAGTCAACAGCTCTGCAACGAGCTCAACAGTTTTAAAGATCTTGAAACGCTTCACCTCGACCGCGTGCGAACCATTGATATTCTTTACCTCAAAAAACTGAATGTCAAAAAACTGGTATGCGCCAATACCTCGCCCGTTGTTTTGAATCAGATGCGGCAGGCCTTGCAGATGGAGGTGCTGGTGGCCGTGAAATAGCAGTTTCCGTTAAAAGCTAAAGCCTCTGCGATTGGTAAAATATATTGTAAACAAATTTGAAAATCTTAGATGTATTTCCGACCTTCATAATTCATTTTTTCTGGGGTTGCCATACCTTACAAATTATGGCGAAAAAGTTGTCTCCCGGGGGGGAGGCAACTTTTTAATTCAGCAGGTGATCGATCACCGCGTCGTAATAACTCTGCGCCACTTTTACGAGCCGGGCGCTTGTCCGCACACCGTAAGCATCCACATCGCATTTCATCAGCTCAAGGCATTCTTTTTCATTGTCCTGGTACAAACTTTCGCCGTAAACCAGAACAGAATTGATTTTCCTGCACAATACCAGGTTGCGGCAAAAAACACCCGGACTGGAAGTACTGATACAGTTATTCAGCAGGTAAGTGGCGTCGCTGCTTCTGGCAATGGGAATATTGAGTTGCTGACTGAAATTTTTCACCGTTGCGCCCGCCAGTTGCTGCGAACGGTTGAGCTGATCGGTGAGCAGCAATCTGAGGAAATGCAGTCTGTTTTCTGGTTTGGCAAGGTCGCCGGCTGTAAATGCGCCACCAATAAAAGCCATCGAAAAGTTTTTCGGACTGTGATTTTTCCAGGGCGCATTTTTTTCGTCAACATTATAATGAATGATGAGAGTAAG
>CAZFCR010000143.1:0-2114 GCA_964517305.1 uncultured Akkermansia sp. | reverse complement strand
CCAGATATATATCCCTTAATAAATTACAGTACCGGTCGTAATCACTGAATGAAATGAGTGTTTTATGTCTGGCAGGCGCCATTTGTCCGTTATTTTTAAGACTGTCGAGTGTGCGGCGCCGGTGATTTTTTACCCAATCGTCGAAAGTGCAGTTAAACGAGGTAAAATTGCCCTGGTCTCTGCTCATAAAAACGCTGGCGCCCTCCTTTTCAAGGATCCCTTTCAGTATCAAAGCGGTGTTAAAGGTGAGCGTGCTTTCGAACAAACGCACGGTATCTTTATTGTTTTTGTTTACAAAATCAAGAAACTTCTGTTCTACCGCGGCATCTTTCCTATTCGTGCCAAAATGCCCGGGATCCAGCGCTATCCTATATCCGCGCAGTGGCAGGGCGTCTTCTTTTTTTATTACCGATTTCCCGTTGGTGACCACCAGCAGACTGTCTTTTTCGTTTTTGCTCAGGCGGCGGGTGCCTTTGTTTTTAAAAAAAGCGGCCTGGTCTTTTAAACTGCTGTTCTCAAAAAAATCAGCAATGGCGGGTAATTCATCGTTGTATACTGTGAACAGGGCTTTGCCGCCCGAAAAAAGGGACAGTGATTCCTTATCAAACTTTACGGCGTTGCCGAGGCTTCCGCGGAAATTAAGATATTTGTCGTAACGGAATTTGCAGTCGGAGATGGTCTGAGCGCGAAGTCCCGCGCAAACAAAACAGGATAAAATGAGCAGAATTTTCACGGCATAAAATTAGCTTATAGGAGGAACAAAACGATTAACCAGGAAAAGTGTTTTCAAAGAATTTATGTTAACAGAAGAACAAATCAGCGGGATTATGCGCGAAGTACGTTTTCAAACCTCTCGTTCCGGCGGTAAGGGCGGTCAAAACGTCAATAAGGTTGAAACAAGGGTAGAACTCTGGTTTAATCCCGGCGCGTCGGCCTGCCTTTCGGAACAGGAAAAACAACTCATTGCGGCCAGGTATGAAAACACGCAGGAGGGCGAGATCAAAGTGGTTTGCAGCAAACACCGTTCGCAGCTCGATAACAAAAAAGAGGCGCAGGAAAAACTCATCAAAATGCTGGTGATGGCGCTCACACCGGTTAAAAAGCGAAAAAAAACGAGACCGGGCAAAGCTGCCCGCGAAAAAAAACTGAATAACAAAAAACACCAGAGCGAAAAAAAGGAATTGCGACAAAAGCCATGGTAACAAATATTCTGGCAATAAAAACCGGCGCGGCACGTTAAAATTGAGCGAAAACCTGGTTTATTTTTTATATCTTTATTAACTCAATATGTACAAGCTGCTTCTTCCCTCTTTGCTCGTTTTGTCGCTTGGTATACAAGGCCAGACGCGCAAATACAGTAACGAATTTCTGAACATTGGTGTGGGCGCGCGTGCTTTGGGCATGGGCAACGCCAATGCATCTTCCACCGAGGGTGTGCTTTCGGGTTACTGGAACCCCGCGGGATTGCTTTCACAGAAAAACGACATTGAAGTAGGTCTGATGCATGCCGAATATTTTGCCGGGATCGGTAAATACGATTACATCGGCGCTTCCAAACGCATCGACAGCAACAGCGTGGCCGGGATCACCCTGCTCCGTTTCGGGGTTGACAACATTCCCAATACACTGGACCTGGTGGACGCGAACGGCAACATTGATTATAACAGGGTTTCCACCTTTAGTGTGGTTGACTTTGCAGCTCTGCTGAGTTATGCACGCAACATCCCGCAATTAAAGGGTGTAGAAGTTGGCGGGAGCATGAAAATTATCCGTCGCAGGATTGGTGATTTTGCGGGCGCCTGGGGTTTTGGTCTGGACGCAGGTGCCAAATACCGCTATAAAAAATGGGTGTTCGCCGCCATGGGTCGCGACATCACGGGTACATTCAATGCCTGGAGTTATTTCATGAGCCAGAAAGATATTGCCACCCTGGTACAAACCAATAACGAGGTGCCGACCAATTCACTGGAGATTACCACGCCAAAGCTCATTCTCGGTGCTTCACGCAGTTTTTTATTCTGGAAAGAAAGGATCTCGTTGTTAACCGAGCTGAATATGATCAACACTTTTGACGGCATGCGCAATACGGTGATCAAATCAGACCTCTGGAGCAT
>CAZFCR010000142.1:0-7954 GCA_964517305.1 uncultured Akkermansia sp. | reverse complement strand
GAGATCCTCAACAAGGAAAAACCCTCACACATGGCGGTGGTGTTCGATATGGAAGGCCGCACACAGCGTCATGATGACTTTAACGATTACAAAGCCAACAGGGAGGAAATGCCCGAAGACCTGCGCACAGCCATTCCGATCATAGTTGACCTCATCAAAGCCTTTAATATTGAAGTGCTGGGCATGGAAGGCTATGAAGCCGATGATGTGATAGGCACACTTGCCTGCAAGGCGGAGAAGGCCGGTTTTACAACCTACATGATGACCCCCGACAAGGACTACGGTCAGCTGGTGGATGAGAACACATTTATTTACAAACCGGCACGACTTGGTAACGGCGCCGAAATACTGGGGCCGGCAGAGATCTGCAAAAAGTGGGAGATCCGCAATGTGCTCGAACTCGTGGATATTCTCGGCTTGATGGGTGACAAAGTGGACAACATTCCCGGCATCCCCGGTGTGGGCGAAAAAACCGCCATTCAGCTTATTAAAGACTTCGGCAGCGTTGAATCGCTGCTTGAGAATACCGACAAACTCAAGGGCAAACTCAAAGAAAAAGTGGAAACACACCGCGAGATGGCCATTCAGAGTAAACGCCTCGCAAAGATCATCCTCGATGTACCCATTGAGCTGGATGAAACAAAGCTGGCCATGAAGGAGTTTAACAAACCGGCGCTCACCGAAATTTTCAGGGAACTGGAATTCAGACGCATTGCCCAGCAAATTCTTGGAGAAGATATCGGGGGCAGCGAAAAATTGCCTGAACCCAAAACCCGACCGGCTTCGGGGCAGGTTGATCTTTTCGGCGGCGAAGCGCAATTCGATCTTCCGGTTGAAAATTCCGACACCACAGCGAGTCCGGGCGTATTTAAAACCATAGCCGATGTGCCGCACAACTACATCATGGTGGATTCGTCCGAAAAAACCGAGCAGCTGATCGGTCTCCTTAACCAATGTTCTGAATATTGTTTTGATACCGAAACTACCTCTCTTTGTACACTCGACGCGGAACTCGTTGGTTTTTCATTTGCCTTTGAGCCCGGAACAGCCTGGTATCTCCCCTTCAGCGCCAGTCGTGAAACAACACTCGCCACACTTGAACGCTTCAGAACATTTTTTGCGGATGAAAACAAAACGCTGATCGGTCAGAACATCAAATACGATTTCCAGGTATTGCTGAACTACGGCATCACCATCAAAAATAAAATGTTCGACACCATGGTGGCCCATTTCCTCATCATGCCCGACATGCGCCACAACATGGATGTGCTGGCCCAAACCTATCTTAATTATTCGCCGGTGAGCATTGAAACCCTGATTGGCAAAAAAGGCAAAACACAGATGAGCATGCGTGATGTTGAGCCTGAAAAAATAAAAGAATACGCCGCAGAAGATGCTGACATTACACTTCAGTTAAAAAATAAATTTGCTCCTGAACTGCTGAAAAATGAATTGCAGACGCTTTTTTCTGATGTTGAGATTCCACTGATCAATGTACTCGCGGAGATCGAAAGAGAAGGCATCACCCTGGATGTTCCTGTTTTAAGAGAGTTCTCTGCACAACTGCAGCAGGATATCTCACAGGTTGAAAAAGAGATCCAGGATCTGGCCGGCACCAAATTTAATGTGTCATCTCCACGCCAGGTAGGAGAAATTCTTTTCGACTATCTGAAGATCGTTGACAAACCTAAAAAAACAAAAACCGGTCAGTACGCCACCGGTGAAGACATCCTTGGTAAGCTTGAAAAAGCACATCCCATCGTTTCAAAGATCCTTGATTACCGTGAACTCGTTAAACTGAAAAACACTTACGTTGATACCCTGCCCGAACTGGTTCATCCCATTACCGGGCGGATACACACTTCCTTTAACCAGGTGGTTGCTGTTACTGGTCGCTTAAGCAGCGATAATCCCAATCTTCAGAACATCCCCATCCGCACCGAACGTGGCCGTCAGATCCGCAAAGCGTTCATCGCGCGCAATGCCGACCATGTTCTTTTAAGCGCCGATTATTCGCAGATAGAACTCCGCATCGTTGCCAGCATCAGCGGCGATAAAAACATGTGCGAGGCTTTCAGGCTCAACAAAGACATTCACACAGCTACCGCTGCAAGGGTGTTTGGTGTGGCAGAATCTGAGGTGACCAAAGAAATGCGCTACAAAAGCAAAAGCGTTAACTTCGGTATCATATACGGACAAGGCGCATTCGGACTGGCTGACAACCTCAACATTCCCCGCGCGGAAGCCAAAATGCTCATCGATAATTATTTCAGGGAATACGCGGCCATCCGTAATTACATGGACGACCAGGTCAATTTCGCGCGGGAAAACGGGTATGTTAAAACACTGCTCGGTCGTAAAAGATGGCTCAGGGACATCACCTCAGCCAACGCCACCGTAAGAGGTTACGCTGAAAGAAATGCCATTAACGCGCCCATCCAGGGCAGCGCCGCCGACATGATCAAAGTGGCCATGATCAACATTCACAAAGCCCTTAAAGCAGGCAACTTTAAAACCAAGATGTTGTTACAGGTGCATGATGAACTGGTATTCGATGTTTATAAACCGGAACTTGAGACCGTAAAACCTCTCATTGAAAAACACATGCGCGAAGCGCTTCCGCTGGATGTTCCTGTGGAAGTAGGCATGGGAACCGGCAATAACTGGCTCGAAGCACACTAATTTTTATTCCCGGGCTGACCATATTTTTTTACATTTATATAAAAAAACATGCGGTCGTTTTTATCCGGTTTATTGTTGCTGTGTTTTGTTCACACCGTTTTTTCCCAGTCTGTTCCCGATGCTGCTGTGCAGATCACCGCGCAGGTGCAGGACAATCCCCCGCAAATTACCCTCAACTGGATTGGTAACAACACCACCAACCAGTACCAGGTGCATCGCAAACTAAAATCTGCCTCCAGCTGGGGCGCAGCCATTGCGTTTTTAAATGGTATCACCAATCAATACACCGACAATACAGTAACAACGGGTACAAATTACGAGTACCGCGTCATGCGCATGGGACAGGGTTATACAGGCTACGGGTACATCAACTGCGGCATTAAGATACCTGAGACGGAATACCGCGGCAAACTTATCCTTATTGTCGACAGTACACTCATCGTTCCTCTCGCTAACGAAATTTCCCGTCTTGTTAACGACATCAGCAGCGACGGCTGGGATGTGATCCGCCACGATGTGCTCCGTGCCGGTTCAGTTACGCATGTCAAGTCTGTTATCAGATCATATTACAACGCCGATTCTGTGAATACCCGTTCGGTATTCCTGCTCGGTCACGTGCCTGTGCCTTACAGCGGCAATCTGGCCCCAGATGCCCACCCCGATCACCAGGGCGCCTGGCCCGCCGATGTTTTTTATGCCGACATGGATGGTGTATGGACTGACATCACGGTTACCTCTACCAATGCATCGCCTGCGCGCACACAAAATGTTCCGGGTGATGGCAAATACGATCAGTCGCTCATTCCGGGCGAAGCCGAACTGGAGCTTGGAAGAGTGGATCTCTGGGGCATGAATTCGTTCAGTTTAACCGAAGTGCAGCTGTTAAAAAATTACCTCGACAAAGATCACGATTACCGCAAGAAAAATTTTACGGTCAACAGGCAGGGCGTGGTGGACGATAATTTTGGTTTTACCAGCGAAACCTTTGCCGGCAGCGGCTACCGGAACCTTGCGCCTTTAACGGGCAACCCTGTTCAAACCGCCGATTATTTTACAAGTCTGGCCTCAGGAAGTTATCTCTGGTCATACGGCTGTGGAGGCGGAAGTTATACCAGCGCGCAGGGCATTGGCAATACCGGCAATTTTGCCCAAGCCAATCATCAGGGTGTTTTCACCATGTTGTTCGGATCGTATTTCGGTGACTGGGATGTGCCGAATAATTTTTTGCGGGCGCCGCTCTGTCAGGGCCGCACGCTCACCAATGCCTGGGCCGGCAGGCCACACTGGCAGTTCCATCACATGGCCATGGGCGAACCCATCGGTTACAGCACACGCCTGAGTCAGAACAACACCGGACTTTATTTTGCGTCGCCTTATCCGCTTAATGTGGGCATTACACACGGTGTACACATTGCGCTGATGGGAGATCCCACGTTGAGAAATTCTGTTGTTGCTCCCGCCTCCAACATCATCGCCACCAAATCAGGATTTAACTGCAACATTTCGTGGTCGGCTTCTACCGAAACCAATGTGCTGGGTTATCACCTTTACATGAAAAACGACACCAATACTTCCTTTGTGCGCATCAACCCAACGCTTATTTCGGGCACAACCTACACCGATCTCTGCCTGCAGCACAAAGGCGTTTACACTTACATGGTAAAGGCGCTCATTCTTGAAGATAACGGCAGTGGTAGTTTTTACAACCTCAGCGAAGGCATCGCAGACACTGCTTTCAATAATTCAGATCTCGCCACAATGGCCACGTTTTCAATGGCGCTCACAGGCAACTCCCTGAGCTGTCTGCCTTCTTCCTCCCTCGCAACCTCTTATTTATGGGATTTTGGTGACGGACAAACCAGCACCGATTTTAATCCAAGCCACGCCTTTGTTTCCAATGGCAGTTACACCGTTACACTGATTGCCGGCAACGACTGCGGCAACGATACCGCGGTTCAGATCATCAACATCACAGAAGTTGGTTTGAGCGATCATGGAACAGCGGCACTCCGCATCAGTCCGAATCCAAGTTCGGGCTTTATTAAGTTAACTGGGGGGAACGGAGATTGTTACGTAATGGTGTACAGCCGTGAGGGACGCCTTGTGTTCGAGAAAGCGGCGCATAACGGTGAGCTGATCGACCTTTCAGGACTGGCTAAAGGTGTTTATATCCTTCACGTAAAGACGCATACATCCGCCTTAAGGGAAAAACTGCTCATTCATTAGATCTCTTTACGCATACGGCCAACCGGGATGTCCAGTTGTTCGCGGTATTTGGCTACGGTTCTCCGTGCAATGTTATAACCCTTCTCATTGAGTTTGGCGCAAAGCTCATCATCGGTCAGCGGGTGTTTTTTATCCTCGTTGTCCACAAGGTCCTTCAGCATGTTTTTGATCTCGCGGCTGCTCACTTCTTCGCCGCTGTCGGTGCTCATGCTTTCGCTGAACAGTGTTTTCAGTAAAAATGTGCCGTAAGGCGTCTGAACATATTTGCTGTTGGCCATGCGTGATATGGTTGATAAATCCATTCCCACACGATTGGCAATGTCCTTCAGGATCATCGGCCTCAGTTTGTTTTCATCGCCGGTTGCAAAATAATCGTTCTGATATTCCAGAATACATTTCATGCAGATGGAGAGCGTGGCATAACGTTGCTGTAGCGCTTCAATGAACCAGCCGGCGCTTTCTATTTTGCTCTTAATAAAACCCGAGGCTTCTTTGGCACTTTTATCTTTGCTTTTAGAATATTCCCTGAGCATTTCCTGATAATCCTTGCTGATCTTAAGATCAGGCATGTTACGACCATTGATCGACAGTTCAGGTTTACCGTCATTCACCGAAACAATAAAATCGGGCACCACCGCGCTGAATCCACCTTCTTTGGAGTCGCTGTTTCCCGGACGTGGATTCAGGTGTGTGATCTCGGCAATCACATCTTTTAATTCTTCATTGTCAATTTCAAGCCGGCGGAGGATCTTGTCGTAATGTTTTTTAGAAAATTCCTCCATCTGGTGTTTGATCACATCCATGGCCTGAAGCACTTCCCTCGTTTTTTCGGGTTTTCTTTCAAGCTGAATGAGGAGACACTCCTGCAGGCTCCTGGCGCCGATGCCCGCGGGATCAAAGGTCTGAATGATCTTCAGCACATTTTCGACCTCCTCAATATTGGTGCTGAGATTGTAGTTAAAAGCAAGGTCGTCCACGATCAGTTCCAGTTCGCGCCTGATGTACCCGTCTTCATCAATACAGCCAATGAGGTAAACCCCGATGGTGTATTCTTTTTCACTGATGTCTTTTAAGCCCAGTTGCTGCTCGAGTAACTCCGCAAATCCAACGCCTTCGGCCAGTACAAAATCTCTTG
Source organism: uncultured Akkermansia sp. (assembly GCA_964517305.1). Lineage (GTDB taxonomy): Bacteria > Bacteroidota > Bacteroidia > B-17B0 > Aurantibacillaceae > Aurantibacillus. The sequence goes on along the minus strand of CAZFCR010000142.1, from coordinate 1,911 downwards.
AGTCATCGTCGGGCCCTTTGTTCACGACTTCGTACTTATATGAATCCAGCTCCTCAGCGTCCATGTAGTCTTCCATCTCCACGTCGTTGGCCGGGGCCTTGATCTCTTCCTCTCTTATCTCCCCGTTATCATCAAACTCTTCGGGACCACTGTCGGTTTCATCGGAATTTTCGTTGCTATACAGTTCTTCATCGCTGGCAGCGTCGCCCGCTTCTTCCTCCAGTGCAGGATTAGCCTCCAGCTCTTCTTTTACCCTTTCTTCAAGGGCCATGGTTGGCAGCTGCAACAACTTCATGAGCAGGATCTGCTGCGGGAGCAGCTTCTGCGACATTTTAAGATATTGCGAATGTTTTAAGGCCATATCAATTTACACTGCACAGGTAATAATTTTTTTTGCCTTTCTGAATGATGAGGTATTTGTTCCTGATCAGGTTACCCGTAGTTACAGTCATTTCAAGATCGGTCACTTTTTCTTTATTAATGCTCACGCCTCCTCCCTGTATCATTTTTCGTGCCTCACTTTTGCTTGGAAAAACATTTGTTTTATCGGCAAGCAGTTCAATCACACCCGCGCCTTTTTCAAGATCGTTTTTTTCAAGCGCAAACTGCGGCACGCCTTCAAAAATTTCGAGGAATGTGTTTTCATCCAGGTTGGCAATGTCACTGAGTCCACCATTGAACAACACCTGACTGGCTTCAACAGCGGCATCATAATCTTCGGCGCTGTGAACAATGGTGGTAAGTTCTTTCGCGAGGGTTTTCTGCAAAACACGTTTGCCCGGGTCTTTTTCGTGCTCGGTCAGAAGAGCATCTATCTCCTCTTTAGGAAGAAAAGTAAACACCTTGATCCAGATCTTCGCGTCGGTATCAGAAGTGTTGATCCAGAACTGGTAAAATTTATAGGGTGATGTTTTTTCGCGGTCGAGCCACACGCTGCCACTTTCGGTTTTCCCGAACTTGGTGCCGTCGGCTTTGCGGATCAGTTGGGTGGTAATGGCAAAGGCCTCTCCGCCAGCTTTCCTGCGGATCAGTTCAGAGCCACTGGTGATATTGCCCCACTGATCTGAACCGCCCATCTGAAGTTTGCAGTTCTTCTCCTTAAACAAAATGTAAAAATCAAAGGCCTGTAACAACTGGTAACTGAATTCTGTAAAACTCATGCCGTTGTCGAGGCGGTTCTTCACCGAATCTTTGGCCATCATGTAGTTTACAGTAAGGTGTTTGCCAATGTCCCGTATAAAATTGAGAAAGGAATAATCCTTCATCCAGTCGTAATTGTTCAGCAATTCCGCGCCATTAGCGGCACCGGAAAAATCAAGGAATTTTTCGAGCTGTTTTTTGATCCCATTTACATTGCGCTGCAGACTTTCTTCATCCAGCAGATTCCTTTCGGCAGATTTTCCGCTTGGATCGCCCACCATCCCAGTAGCACCGCCTATCAGCGCAATGGGTTTATGCCCCGCTTTCTGAAAACGGAGAAGTGTAAATACCTGTGTAAGGTGTCCGATGTGAAGCGAGTCAGCCGTTGGATCAAACCCAATGTATCCGCACACCTGTTCTTTCCCAAGCAATTCTTCGGTACCGGGCATCATGTCCTGCAACAGGCCTCTCCAGCGTAATTCTTCAACAAAATTGGCGTTCATAGAGGATAAAGTTACAAATATTTAGTGTAGCAAGTGCCGGAAAAAGTTGCTGACCACATCGTAATTAAATAACTTTGACAGATGTTCATCTACAATGTTACCGTAAATATCGATGAGGGTTCCGATCAGGAATGGCTGCTCTGGATGCGTGAAATTCACATCCCCGACGTACTGAAAACCGGTTGTTTTACCGGCAGCCGTATTTTAAAGGTACTGGGCGTAGATGATACCGGTCACACCTATTCCATCCAATATAGTTTTAAAAAGA
>CAZFCR010000141.1:0-7997 GCA_964517305.1 uncultured Akkermansia sp. | reverse complement strand
CAAATTCTTCCATGATATTAAAAAAAAGAGGCTGCCCTTTTGAGACAACCTCTTTCTGTAACCCTCCGGGGAAGAGGTATGTGTGTGAGCTGCGCTACAGTTTTTGTGCAAAGCCTTCTTTGATTTTGTCTGCGGCATATTCGCCGCCATATAATTTGTCCTTGATCTTGCTGAAAGATTCAATGGTGTATTTTACATCTTCCATGGTGTGCATGGCTGTTGGAATTAAACGCAGAATGATCATGCCTTTCGGAACAACAGGATAAACCACCATTGAACAGAAAATATTAAAATTCTCGCGCAGGTCGATCACCATGTTGGTAGCTTCAGGAATAGAACCACGCATGTAAACCGGTGTTACCATGGTATCGGTTACACCAATGTCAAAACCTGCTTCAACCAGACCTTTCTGTAAATTCTTCGCGATGTCCCACAATTTTTTGCGGTACTCAGGGTGTTTACGCATCAGTTCAAGGCGTTTCAAGGCTCCCACTACCAGAGGCATTGGCAGACTTTTCGCAAAGATCTGCGAGCGCATGTTATAACGCAGGAAAGTGATGATCTCTTTTGTAGAGCTGATAAATCCACCAATCAGGGCAAAAGATTTGGCAAAGGTGCCGAAATAAATATCCACACCGTCCTGGCAGCCCTGCTCTTCGCCGGTACCGCCACCGTTAGGACCCATGGTGCCAATGCCGTGCGCATCGTCAACAAACAAACGGAAGCTGAATTTTTTCTTCAGTTCAATGATCTCTTTTAATTTTCCCTGGTCGCCGCGCATGCCAAACACACCTTCGGTGATCACGAGGATGCCGCCTCCGGTATTTTCAACTAATTTTTTAGCGCGCTCCAGTTGTTTTTCGCAATCGGCAATATCATTGTGTTTAAAAACAAAACGTTTTCCCATGTGCAGGCGAACACCGTCGAGGATACAGGCATGACTTTCGGCATCGTAAACAATCACATCGTGACGGTCAACAATGGCGTCGATGGCGCTTACCATGGCCTGGTAACCAAAATTACAAAGGATGGTATCTTCTTTTTGTACGTATTCAGAAAGTTCTTTTTCGAGCTGTTCGTGCTGGTTGGAGTTACCACTCATCATGCGGGCTCCCATTGGAAGGGCCAGTCCGTATTGTGCGGCCGCATCGGCATCCGCCTTACGCACTTCAGGATGGTTGGCCAGGCCGAGGTAATTGTTCAGACTCCAGTTCAAACGTTTGCGTCCGCGGAATTCCATGTGAGGATCTATGTCTCCTTCCAGCTTTGGGAAGGTAAAATAGCCGTGTGATTCTTTCGCGTGTTCACCAATCGGACCCAGGTTGGTTTTGATCTTGTCAAAAATATCTTTCATACAAATGTTTGAATTGGAGATCAAAGGTAAGTGTTTTTGAAACAAATAAAAAACGGTCTTTTCTGCTGTGGTTCAGTGGTTTCGACAGAAGACCGGCTTGTATCGTCGGGCAGTTTGAACCGGCTTATGGAAAAATCTCAGGGCCTGCATCTCAATTACAAATACCAAAAACAAATTGTATGAAAACCTCACCCGCAAAAAAAATGTCGCTGCTTGTGCTTACTGCCGCGCTGGCTGTATTCTCAGGAAACAGACTTGTTAACAACCAGGCCCTGCTGAGCGATGACAACGACGTGCTCAGGCAGATCCGGTCACAACTGGAAAGGTATACCCGGCAACGGCCCGCTGAGCGCGTTTACCTTCAAACCGACAAACCATTTTATGCGCCCGGCGAGGACATCTGGTTCAGCGCCTATCTGCGCGAAAGCGGCACATTAAAACCCTCAGCGGTAAGCGGCATCCTTTACGCTGAGTTAATAGATCCGAAAGGTTCGGTGATTAAAAAACACACACTGGTGTGCCGCAACGGCAAAGCTGCCGGAGATTTTAACATTGACGCGGAAATGCCTGGAGGGCTCTACAAGATCCGGGCTTTCACCAGCTGGATGAAAAATGAGGGGGAGGATCATGTTTTTGAAAAGGAATTGCAGGTGCAGCAGGTTATCCTTCCTAAACTGAAAATGCAATTGAATTTTGAGAAAAAAGCTTTTGGTCCGGGTGATGAAGTGATCGCGAGAATTAATCTGAATACCAATGAAAACAAAGCGCTGGCCGCTCACGACATTCGTTTCACCAATAGTTTATCCGGAAAAATAACGGAACAGGGGAAACTAAAAACCGATGAAGAAGGCGTGGCATATATTCGTTTTAAATTACCGGCACACCTGAAAAACGCTGACGGTTTATTAAATGTGCTCATCGACTATAACGGATCAACGGAGAGTATTTCGCGTTCTGTTCCCATACTTTTAAATAATTTAAAACTCGATTTTTTTCCGGAAGGTGGCGATCTGGTGGACGGGCTTGAAAGCCGCGTTGCCTTTAAAGCATTGAACAGTTTCGGAAAACCGGCTGATGTGGAAGGTGTGCTGCTTTCTGCGTCCGGAAGCACACTGGCGCAATTCGCAAGCCTCCACCAGGGCATGGGCAGTTTTAATCTCACGCCCTCCTCGGGACAGCAATACAGGGTAAAGATCACCAAACCCGCGGTAGACAGTGTGTATGCGTTGCCTGAAACGCTTCCAGCAGGCTACGTGATCAGGACAGAAAAAAAAGGCGAACAGTTGGAAGTGATGATCAACAGCAGCCATGAAGAGGAACTGGTACTCACGGCGCAAATTGCGGGCAGGCTTGTTTATTCAAAAGTGCTGCATGCGCTGAAGGGCTCAAACAAATTAACGGTGCCACTGGGCAATTTTCCTGCAGGTGTGATGCAAATGACCCTGTTTGACGCACACAGTGTGGCGCGCGCTGAAAGACTTGTATTTGTGGGCGAGAACAAAACACTGCAGATCGCTGTAAAAACTGAAAAAGAAAAATACCTGCCGCGTGAAAAAGTACGCATGACCGTTCAGGTAAAAGATCACAAAGGCATGCCTGTGCCCGCGAATCTCTCAATGGCTGTGGTTAACGATCAGCTGCTCTCTTTTGCGGATGACAAGCAGGGAAACCTGATATCACAATTGCTTTTGCAGCAGGAGCTTAAAGAAAAAGTGGAAGAGCTGGGATTTTATTTTGATCCGAAAGAAAAAAAAGCCGCAGCGGCACTCGATCATTTGCTGTTGACATCCGGCTGGCGGCGTTTCACCTGGCAGCAGGTGCTCACACAAACAACACCGGAGATCCGGTTTCCCGCTGAAACGACCACGCTCACCGGCGAGATCAGGGACGGTGAAACGGGCAGAAGTATTGCCGGAGCAAACATCCGTTCATCTGAAGGTTTTTATTACACCGCTGACAGTTCCGGAACATTCACCATCAGCAACGCTGATCTTTCGAAGCCCTATAGCCTCACAGTAAAAGCGCCAGGGTATCCGGAATACCATCAGGGCGTAACGCAATATGGCATTGTAGCGATCAACCTGTATAAAACCAGTTACCGCAAACGGTTTCAGCAGATGGAAATGGCAAGGGCTGCCGTGATCCCGGAGCACGAGGCTGTAATGGCACAGCCGATCAATCTGGAACAGGATATGGCGCTTGAAAAGATGCCGGCAAAACCCATGCGCGATGCTGAAAAAAACAAGGGTGATAAAAAGGCGGGGGAAATTCAGATCGCAGCCGCCGAAGGAGCGTTGGTGGTAGAAGATATTCGTTTCAGGGAAGTGAAGGCTGCTGATGCAAAAATAATTCCTGACGCATCTCCCGTTTATTACAGGGCCCGCGAGTTTAAAACACCTGTTTACAGCAAAGGAGAAGTGCCAGAAACAAGAACCGACTTCAGAAGTACACTCTATTGGAATCCATCATTGGTCGTAGGCAATTCGGGCAAAACAACCGTGGAGTTTTATGCCGGCGATGATATTTCTTCTTTCAGAGCCGTGGTGGAAGGTGTTGGTGTGAACGGACAGGCCGGGCGCTGCGAATCACTGATCTATACACAAAGTCCGTTCGGGATGCAGATAAAAGTGCCTGTAGAAGTGCTGCGTCAGGATAAAGTGATCTTTCCGCTGACCCTCACCAACAATACTGAGAAACCAATTGGTGGTTTGTTAACAATCCGTGCAGGTAAGGGACTGATGGCCGTTAAGCTGCCTGATTCCGTGCAGACCATCATGCCCGGTGCGTCGCGGGCATTGCAACTGGAATATCTTGTAAAAGGAGAAGCAGGTCCTCAGCCGCTGCGTGTCAGTTTTAACGCATGTGGATTGTCGGATGCTTTTGAACAGGCGATCCAGGTAAAAGACAAAGGTTTCCCTGCGGGCCTTTCGTTTTCTTCTCAGGAAGCAGAAAAAGAGTATAGCTTTGTGATCTCAGAACCGGTGGAAGGCTCGCTCCGTGCCAGTTTCACCGCTTTTCCGAACGTGATCTCAGACCTGATGACTGGCGTTGACGGTATTTTACAGGAACCTTATGGTTGTTTTGAACAGACCTCGTGCACCGCTTATCCGAATGCGATGGTGCTTGATTATCTCAGGAACACCGGCAATACCGATACAAAATTACTGGCACGTGCAAACGATCTGCTCGACCGTGGCTACAAACGTCTCACTACTTTTGAAACAGGTACCAAAGGTTACGAATGGTTTGGCGCAAGTCCGGCCCACGAAGGTTTAACCGCGTACGGCATCATGGAGTTTGTTGACATGAAAAGAGCGGGTCAGGCCATTGATGAAAAAATGCTGGACAGGACGGCACGCTGGTTGCTCGCGCACAGGGATGGTAAAGGCGGCTTTGAGCGCGAAAAGCGTGCTTTGCATGATTTTGGCCGTATCAGCGATGAGATCATGAATGCCTATATTGTATATGCCCTGGCGGAAGCGGGTTTTTCGGAGATCCAGAAAGAATTCGAGGCGTCCTGCGGCCTTGCGCTTCAGAACAAGGACCCTTATATGCTGGCGATGATGGCCAATGCGGGTTTTAAGCTCAACAGGAAAGAAGAGGCGGGACGGTGTCTGTCGGCGTTGTTAAAAACCCAGGAAACCGATGGCAGTTTTAAGGGCGCAACGCATTCCATTACCTATTCACAGGGCAGTTCTTTGCTGATAGAAACAACTGCGCTTTCGCTGATGGCCATGCTGAATGCGCCTTCCAAAGATGTGGAAGCGATGCGCAAAGCGGTGAAATTTCTGATAGAATCACGGAGTGGTTCAGGGGTATTCGGATCAACACAGGGCACCATACTCGCTTTAAAAGCGCTGACAGCCTACGCCATCTTCAGCAAAAAAACAGATGAAAGCGGTGAAATAGAAATTTATGTTGATGGAAAAAAAGTCGCCGAAAAACAATACAAAGCGGGAGCGCGCGGCAATGTTGAAATAACAGGTCTTGAAAAATTTATCAAAGGTGGGGGCAACCACACTGTGCGTGTAAAATTCGTTAAGGTGAAAAATCCACTGCCTCACACGCTATCTGTAAAGTGGCACAGTGCGCTGCCCCAAAGCCAGGAAGCCTGCGCGATTGATCTGAAAACAAAACTGGCCGCCGGTTCGGCCAGGGTTGGGGAAACCATCAGACTGGAGATCAGTATGAACAATAAACGCAACGTTGAACAGCCCACTACCATGCTCATTGTAGGTTTACCGGCAGGGTTAAGTCCGCAGCCCTGGCAGCTGAAAGAGTTGCAGGAAAAACATGTGTTTGATTATTACGAGATCCGCGGCAACAACCTGGCCTTTTATTACAGGGGTTTGGGAGCTGCCGATCACAGAACCATCCATCTCGACTTAAAAGCAGAACTGGCTGGAGAGTTTGAGGCACCGGCTTCTTGCGCTTATTTGTATTATACCAATGAGTACAAAACCTGGGCGGCCGGTGAAAAAGTGCTGATCAGAAAATGAGCACGCGCATGATCAACAGCTGTCTGCCGGGCCACTTATTTTACAAGGTGCTGCTTGCACTGAGTCTGATGAGTTGGCCCGGCGGGCTTTGTGCCCATGGGGAATTAAAAAGAGACAGCCTGAAGCAGGAACAATCAGACAAATGTCCCTGTAGAAAGTACCAGAAAAGGGCAGAGGAGGAGTATCGCCGGATGATTCAGAAACGTAATGATGTCAGAGGTCCTGATCAAATTTCAGCGGTTATAAAAAACCGGCGTTGGCCCTCAGGGTTAAAATCGCGGATAAAAAAACACCCGCCTGTTGTTAAAAGAAAATCGGACCGGCTCAGCAGGGTGAATAAATGTTTTTAGATGCTTGTTAAATATTGCTTAAAAATTATATATTTGAGTAAATAATTTACACCATGAAGAATAATTACAAACTTTTAACCCGATCGGTCCTAACCATGGCCATAGTTGCCTGGGGCTTTGTGATCGAAGCGCAGTGTACAATCAGTGGTCTCAATGCAAACTATTGTACTAACTCTGCGGTATCTACGCTTACGCCCGGAACTCCAGGTGGTACGTTCTCCGGTCCCGGAATTTCCGGTTCTGTTTTTAATCCTTCTGTAGCCGGATCAGGCACTCATACCATTACCTATCAGATCTGTTCGGCAACGTATTCCGTAGGTCTGGGGTCCTTCTCCCCGTCAACAACTGTCGGAAATACGGTTTCTCTCAGTGACGACCAGGTAAGCGGCGCGTTGCCAATTGGGTTTTCTTTTAATTTCTTTTGTAATACCTATACTAATTTTTACATCAGTTCAAATGGGTTTATTACTTTTTCAGCAGGTGCGCCCAATGGGTGTTGTGCCGGAGGAAGCATGCCTACTTTCGGGACACCAAACAATATGATCGCAGTAGCTTGGACGGATTTACATCCACCATCTGCGGGTTCGATCACTTATTCGACTGTTGGAACTGCGCCAAACCGTAAGTTGCTGGTGTCTTATAACGGTATCAATCACTATAACAGTGGCAGCTATTGTTGTCCGATAACGACACAAATTCAACTTCACGAAACAACAAACATCATAGAGATTCATACTACTACTAAACCTCTTCCTATCAACAGTTATAATACTACTATGGGAATTCAGAATCTGGGAGGTTCCGTGGCTTATCCTGTAAGCGGAAGAAACGCAAATAACAACTGGACCGCCACCAATGAGTGTTACCGCTGGACTCCAGGCGTGAGTTGTTCTGCCACACAAACCACTATTGTAAGTCCTTCTACCATCAGCGTGGTGGGTAACCCTTCTATCTGCGTGGGACAAAGTTCTTCTTTAACCGCCAATGGCAACAGTACTTATACCTGGACCCAGGCAGGCAATTTAATTTCAAATGCTCCTTCGGTAGTATTAACACCAACTTCCTCTACTACCTACTCTGTGGCCGGAACCAATTCGTTTGGCTGCGTGGCCGGTAGTGCCATTACCGTAACAGTTGACAATACACCAACGGTGACCGCGAATACGAGTGCAGTGGGTGGGGGCGTTTGTCCGAACTCAACGCTGACTTTATTCGGCGGGGGCGCCACCGCTTACGTATGGACCGGCGGCGTGAGTAATAACGTGCCTTTTCAGGCGGGCAATACCAGTAATTTTACAGTAACGGGCACCAATGCCTGTGGTTCAGCCACGGCGGCCATCACGGTTTCCATTCATCCGCTTCCGCCGGTAACCGCTTCGGCGAGTCAGCCTACAGTTTGTTCAGGTGTTTCGGTAACAGTTGTGGGTGGGGGTGCCAGCACGTACACCTGGTCACCTTCCAACATCAGCAATGGTGTGGCATTTTTTCCAACGGTAACACAATCTTATTCTGTGATTGGTACAAGCGCATTGGGATGTACAGCATCTGCGGTGACGAGCATTTCTGTAACTACTACACCTATTCTTGCCCCAATTGCCACACCAACCCGCATTTGTGTGGGCGAAACCGCTACCATTACAGCCAGTGGCGCCGCCAGTTACAGCTGGTCGCCGGGCAATCAGAATACTTCTGCCATTACAGTAACACCGGGAACTACCAGCACGTATACGCTTTTAAAATGGAACGACAACTGTTTTGATACCAAAACAATCACTGTGCTTGTTGATCCATTGC
>CAZFCR010000140.1:0-8043 GCA_964517305.1 uncultured Akkermansia sp. | reverse complement strand
GTTCAAACCAATCAATGGACTCACTTGGTAATGACAAGAAATAATCTTCAAGTCTGTTTATACATTAACAGTGTATTAGTGGCTTCATCATTCACTGCTGTTAACAATCAATTGGCAAATTATGGCCAGGCTCAGCCAATTCGGGCTCTTATCGGAACCCGTTCAAATCTTGGTGCCGGATGGTATTTCCATGGTGATATTGACGATATCAGAATCTACAACCGCCCCGTTAACCAACAAGAGGTTCTCGCTCTTTATAACGAAGGTGTGGGTACTTCAAATTCTTTTGTCGGCAGCACCATCTGCAGCGGACAAACAGGTACCGTCACTTCCAACCAGATGAATACCAACTGGTACAGCTCTCCAACAAGCACCACACCAATAGGCACCGGCGTATCGTATACAACCATATTGTCTACCGGCCCTTCTCCTTCCACCTTTAGCTTTTATGCCTCATCAGGAACCTGTTCAAACAATATCAATGGAAGGGCGCTGGTTACCGTTACAGTTAACCCTGCCCCTGCTCTGAGTGTGCCCATTACCAATACATTTATTTGTAACGGACAATCTGCCCTTATCAGTGCTTCGGGAACTGGTAATTTTTCTATTTCAACCAATGGCGGGCCCGCCTCCGGTTTTACTCCACCGGCAATATTGAGTCCGAGTGTATCCACAGCCTATAGCGTGCAGGTGGGTAATCAATATGGCTGCCGCGCAGGCAGTCTGACAATGGTTTACGTTGGATATGGACCACAACTGAATGTCCTTTCTGTTATTCCAACGGTATGCGTGGGCAAGAGCACCACGCTGACGGTTTCCGGAGGGTTAACGTACACCTGGTCTGCCCCGGCTTCGCCCTGGTTCAGCAATGCCGCCAATGTTCAGGTGAGTCCTACAGTAACTACCATTTACACTGTATCGGCAACTTCAGGCAATGGTTGCGTGAGCACGTCGGTACTTGCCCAACCGGTTAGTCCTACGCCCAATATAATGATCACAACAAACAACAGCCTCATCTGTACGGGACAAAACGCAACGCTGACCGCCTCGGGAGCGGGAATTTACATCTGGAATCCCCAGCCACTGATGTACCTGAACCCTTTTACTGTTGTTGTATCGCCTTCTGTAACATCTTCTTGGTCAGTAACCGGCATCAGCAATGAGGGGTGCGCGGCGAGTTCTGTTATCAGCCAGCACGTTGACCGCTGCACCGGCCTGAATGATCTTGAATGGACCAGCGCACTGATGATTTATCCGAATCCCAACAATGGAACATTCCGGCTAAGTATACCAGCTTCAGGCAGACCTGCTACCGTTCAAATTACAGACATTAGCGGAAAGGTCATCAGGGAAACAGTAACAGCTCCGGAACAAACTGAACTTTTATTTCAGGAACATCTGAGCAGTGGTGTTTACCTGTTAGTTTTTAATTCAGAAATACAGAGAAGTGTGAAAAAGATAGTGGTGACAGATTAGTCTGATCAGTTCATGATCAGTTCCTGCATTTTCAGAGACACGGTATCGTGGTAGGCCAGTTCATGCATCTGGTATTCGATAAATCTGATCAGCGGAAAACGCTGAAGGCAGGCGATCACCTCGGCTTCTGAGTTGAGTTCAAACACGGCCCAAACATTTTTTCTGGCCATGTCAAGCGAATAACTCAGAATGATACGCTGATCCATCAGGTCGTTGATAAACGCCCTGTGTTTTGGCAGCAGCTTATACAACTCGGCACTGAAAGTGTCGGGCAGTGTAATATGAACCAGGTAAACGTTTTTCATTCTACCTGCAAATTTAGACCAAATAAGAACCGGTTTTACAAAAACTTAATACGCCCTAAAAACAAAAAGCGGACACTTTCGTGCCCGCTCTGCCTTTCTTTTTTTTGGATAATCAGCCAAAGGGAACCACCCTCAGACCTGCAGCGAAAGGATAAAGCTCGGGTCCTTTGCCAGACTGGAACAGGGGCGTAAGACTGTACTCGCCGAAAAATGTCCAGCCCTTATAACCAATATTCAGATGCGCTTTGGCTGCAAAAGGACTCATGTTATAATTGTCTTTCCTGATTTTTTTATACTCGTAGTCGTTTTGCTCAAGAATTTGTTTGGTGCGGGAGTTAATCAGGTACTGTCCGATTACCCCAAACGCGATGTGAAAGGTTTTGTTGGGATCGTTGCTGGTGTTAAACTCCAGTAACAATGGCACCTGAAGGTACGTGCAACGCAGTTTGTTTTTGTTGTAGGAAAAAGCATTGCTGGTATCGATGCTACCAAAGGTAAACGTAGAATCCGCGTTCAGATTGGTGTTCCTCGAAAGTTCATACAGGTGGAAGTCGAAGCCGAAGCCGGTAACCAGTTTCATGTTGTTCTTCACAATGTTGAACTGCCTTTCGATGATGTTTAACTGAAGGTTCCAGCTGCGGGCATAATTCAGATCCATATAACTGTTTTTTGCGGGAAGATTGATGCTGCCTGCGGGGTTAAGGTAACCGTTTACACCCACAGAGAACCCACGCCAGTGTTTAAAGCTGGCCTCATCGTCATCGTCGCTGTTTTCAGATTTCTCGTCTTCCGGACCTTTCACCACGATGATCTTGCTGCTTTTCCAGTTAAAAGTGGTCGTATCCCCATCGCTTTTAGTATTGTCTTTAATTTTAACGTTGCTGATGTTGGCGGCCGCTGTGGTTTCCGCGGTCACATCCTTTGGTTCGCCCTTTACCTTGATATCACTTGCTCCACTCGCGTTGGCGTTTACTTTTTCAGTGGCATGCACTCTGGCGGTTGCAGCACCCGCGGTGATCACAACCGCGTCTTTGCTTACCAGGTTAAAACTTTTAAGCGATGCTGCTCCTGTTACATCGGCAGTGAGTTCATCGGTGCTGCCATTGAGGTGCAACACGCTGGCCCCGCTCTGAACTGCTTTCACCCTGGCCGCAGTAATCTTCGCATGAACGTTAGCCGATCCTGATACATTAAAGGAAATAGAATCGGTTTTGACCATTTCAGTGATCTTAAATGCTGAGGCGCCGCTGGCGTCAACAGCTTTCAGGTTTTTTCCTTTTACATACACGCGGATGTCCTCATTGAACGAACCTTTATTGGAAATTTTCAGGGTGGCATTTTCAACCACCGTGCTTACTTTTTCGAAATCGGCTTTTGATCCTTTTATTTCAAGTGAAAGCGTGTCTGATTCCCTGTAAAACACCTGAACCGATCCTGAACACTGAATGCTGCTGAATTCGTTTACCTGGCGCATTTCCGACTGCTGCGCTTTGCAACCCAGAAAACTTAAATAAAGAACTCCCGTAAATACCGAGCGAAACCCGAACCGGGTAAATGATGAATTTGTTTTATTTTTTACTGAATACATAATTGTGTTGTTTTTGAGAATAAGACGCAGAAGCGTCAAAAGAAGTTACACCAAAAAAAAATTATTTTTTTTCTACGCTGAATGCGTTGAACGAAAACCTGAATTTGTTTTCTGATGAAGATTCACCATCAATGCTTTTGATTCCCGCTTTGTTCGCCTGACCAGCCACATCGGCCACACGCTGCCACCAGCGCTTTTTACTTTCTTTTTTGGAAAAATAATCAAAGTCCTCCTCTGCTGAAGCCAGCAATACTGTTTCGGTTTCTTTTACCGGCGTAAGTTTTTCAGACAATGCTTCGTTGTTTGACACGAGCAATGGCGCTTCGTAGTCAGACAATCCTGATGGTGTTTTGTTTACCGCGGTATCCTGTGTGGAGGCCATTGTGTGTATGTTGGCTGCTGCCTGAATTTTTTCAGGAACAACTGAATGCTGTTTATCTTTTTTGGAAGGCCGAGGCTGATCAGATTCTGTGCTCTTTTCAGCTGAAGCCAGCGTGCTGTGTTCCGGAACCACCGGTCTGGCGGTGTTCTGCAATGTGTGTCCCGACAGTTCCGGATATTGTTTATCGGAAACAATTTTGCTCTCGTTGCTGAATTGATTGAAAACAATACCCAGGGCTGCAATAAGCACGAGGCCCGCTGCCACTGCTGCTACCGATCTGTAACTGAAAAGCGCAATCACCCTTCCGTGCTTTTTTAAACCTTGCTTATCAGGATAAACAATTGAAGTATCTGCTTTTAAAACTGTAGCAACACTTAAACGCAGGTCTGCAGCCAGCTTTTCAGAAGCTTTTAATTCCAGTTCGTAAGCGTGTTTTTCATCCGGATCAAACAGGTTCTCTACGTAAACAATACCGCGGTCTGCAAACAATAATTCGTCATCGTTCTTCAACAAAACTGATTTTGTTTCAAAAACAGTTTCAGTATCGGCGGTAAGAATTGTTTTTTTATAGGCTAGATATTCGCTGTATAACAAAGGATCTGAATTCAGCTTTTCTTCAAATGCCGATTTTTCATTTCCCGACAACAGGCCCTCCATGTAAGCAATGATCTGCTCACCGGCATCTTCCTTTTTTAACGCGTTCTTAAACCCGGCTGAAATGGATTCGTTATCCAGCACTGGCAAATCAGCCAGGTCTTCGGGCACAATGATCTCGGGGTGCGCGGAAAGAAATTCTTTTAATGCTTTAATGCCCTTCGCATCCAGACTACCTTCGAGGTAATCCAGCAGAAAAGCTTCGTAATTATCTGAATTGATCTCTCTCATACCAACACCTCCATCTTCCCAATGTAATTTTTTAAAAATGTGCGCGCCCTGAAAATGTACACTTTTACCTGACTTTCATTCAGGTCGGTAATCTTGCCGATTTCCGCATAATCGTATCCCTCGTAGTCGCGCAGCAATAACACGGTTTTCTGAATCTCGGGCAATTGTTCGAGGCCCTTGTTCAACACCTCTTTCAGGTCAGAATATTGCGAACTGTGACTGTATTCATTGTGATCAACCTCAGTGAAAGCGGCCTTTTTTGAGTTTTTCCTGGTGTAATCCACCAGCGTATGATAAGCGGTTGTAAACAGGTAGGTCTTTGCTTTGGTGCCGTCAATCTGATCGCGCTTGCGCCACATTTTTTCAAAAGAGTCCTGAACAATGTCTTTGGCAACATCTTTATCGCGGATGTGTTTAAGCACAAACCGGTACACGCCGTCGGCATGTTCATCTACGCACTGGTTATAATCGTTTAGCTCCAATTAACGGTAAGACGTTCAGAATGACACAAAGTTACAAACCCTGAAACAAAATAGCGAATTGAAAACGAGATACTTACAGCTTAAACGTGAAAATTTTTGATCCAGGCATGTTCCATTAGTTGGGAAACGAGCTGATCGTGACTTGTTTCAGAACCTCTTACTTCGTATTCAATTACCAGATCGTTTTCAATCTTGGTGTGGCTCAGAATATCATATTTAAGTCCACAGGCCATTACCAGCTGACTGAGTTGTTGTTTGGTGGCGGGATCGTTCACAATGGTAATGCGGTACACCATCTCTTTGTTGTAACGGTCAATGAATTTCTGCACGCCGGCAAAACCAAGCAAAACCATCAGAACCGTGGTGGTAACCATGATGGCAAACTCGTACTGCCCTATTCCGCAGGCCATGCCGATGGCGGCGCTGATCCAGATAATTGAAGCGGTGGTAACGCCACGCACGCTGGGACCATCCCTGAAAATTGCACCGGCCCCGAGAAAACCCACGCCGGTTACAATGTTCGACGCAATGCGGCTGGGATCGTTGTCCCTGCCAAGAATAAAAGAAAGAATGGTAAACAGTGTTGATCCAAGGGTGATCAGAATGATGGTTCTGAACCCGATGTTCCTGCCTTTGTATTCGCGTTCGGCACCAATCAGTGCGCCCAAAACAAGCGAAACAAGCAGCTTGATGGAGTTGGTATAAATAAAATCAAAATCAAAATTCATTTCAAAGTTGTTTCAGGATTTCCTGCTCTACCTCTTCGGAGTCCCATTTTTTTTCAATGTCAGGGCGCGCCATCACTTTATCCATAATGGCCTGCTGTTTTGCACCTTCTTTCAGTGCCGTACTGTAACGGATGTGCGGACTGTAGGTAACCATGCTGTAAAGCGGGATCCATTTATCAGGATATTTTTGTGAGAAACGGGCTTCAATCTTTTTCTGAAGTAAAAACATGGGATCAGCGGTTTTGTCGCGCATCTCCACAAAATTGGCAATGGCCAGATCGGCTATCGCGTCGGCATCGGGCTTGCGGAGCTGCTGGTATTCCTGAAGAATCTGAGGCCAGTTGTCTTTGTGTTTTTCCACGAGTTCGTTCAGGATCACACAATCCTCAAAACCGCAGTTCATACCTTGCCCGTAAAACGGTACAATGGCATGGGCCGCGTCGCCTATCAGCGCAATCTTATCATCGAAGGTCCATGGAAAACATTTTACCGTCACCAGCGAAGAAGTAGGGTTATTAAAAAAATCATTTGTTAAAGTTGGCATGAGGGGCACCGCGTCACTGAATTCTTTTTTAAAGAACTGTTCTACATCCTGCGCTGTTTTTAATTTTGAAAAGGATTTTTCACCTTCAAAAGGCAAAAACAGCGTACAGGTAAAATTACCATCGGGATTAGGCAGGGCAATCATCATAAAACTGCCACGCGGCCAGATGTGCAGGGCGTTTTTTTCGAGAAGAAACTCCCCGTTTTTTCCAGGAGGAATGATCAGTTCCTTGTATCCGCAATCAATGTAGTGCTGATTGTATTCAAACCGGTCACTTTGCAGCTGAAGGTTTAACCGGCTTGCGGCAAATGCGCCATCCGCACCAAACAAAAGATCGGGTTGCGATACAGTTGCTTTATGCGTGTGATTGTTTTCGAAATGAGCCGATAGTTGTCCACGCTCAACCTTTGTACAACGTTCGTCAAAATGGATCTTTACATTGTTTTGTTCTTCCGCCAGGTCCATCAGTTTCATGTTGATGTCAGCGCGGGAAACGGAATAAATCGCCTGTTTGTCTTTTCCGTAAGGCTGAAATGCACTGGATCCGTCAAGGTGATGGATATAACGCCCATACATTGGGATCGCAATTTCCCTGATGGCTTCAGCAATGCCAACACCTTCAAGTCCTCGCCAGCCCCTGTCGCTGAGGGCGAGATTGATGGATTTTCCGGCCGAGAGCCTGGTTTTGCGCATATCGGGCCTGCGTTCAAAAATATCCACACGGTAGCCTTTTTTTGCGAGATAAATGGAAAGTAACGAGCCTACAAGTCCGGCGCCAACAATGGTAACTTTTTTGTCCATACCCTAATCAGATCTAATTATGTGGGCAAATTTAGTCCTTCTTTTTATATTTTCTCTGAATTTTACGAGCGGCAACGGCCAACGAGAATAAAGCGGCGGGGTTTTTGATATCTTTACCAGCGCACATGTTAACTCGTTTTACCGGGCATATCAGTAATGAAAAGCTTTTCGCAAAAAACGACAGGCTGCTGCTCGCCATCAGTGGCGGAATTGACAGCACTGTGCTGGCACACCTGCTCAAAAAATCAGGTTATGATTTTAGTCTGGCTCACTGTAATTTTAAATTAAGGGGGCCGGAAAGTGATGCCGATGAAGATTTCTGCAGGCAACTGGCAGGTCAGCTCGAGGTGCCATTTTATGTAAAAGCCTTTGACGTGCCTGCCTGGCAGGCGCTTAATCAAAACAGCGTGCAGATGGCAGCGCGTGAATTGCGTTACGCCTGGTTTGCCGAGCTGATCAAAGAACAAAAATTTTCATTTCTGCTTACTGCTCATCACGCAGGCGATCAGGTTGAAACTGTTTTTATTAATTTGTGCAGAGGCACGGGCATCAGGGGCATGAGGGGCATGTTGCCCAAAAACAATGTGCTGGTAAGACCCCTGTTGAACTTTACACGCGCTGAGATCGAGACTTTTGCAAGATCCGGCGACATCGTTTTCAGGGAAGACAAAAGTAACATGGATGTAAAATACGAACGCAATTTTATCAGGCACCGCATCCTTCCCGCGCTCAAAGAGATGTATCCCGCTTTTGAATCCACTTTTCAGAATAACCTCCGGCATTTTAAACAGGAAGCAGCCATTGTGGAAACATTTCTGGAGTCGAAACGCAGCCAGTTAACCACAATGGATG
>CAZFCR010000139.1:2304-8207 GCA_964517305.1 uncultured Akkermansia sp. | reverse complement strand
TGCCTGATCCGGCCCTTACAAAAGTGTAATTCTGATTATCCAGAATCACTTCCAGCGCCAGCAGGTTCTCGGGCCTGTCGTCCACCAATAAAATCTCTACCTTCTGTTCTTCTTTCATTTTAATATTTTATTTAAGCCATACACGCATCAGCGACACCAGCTGATCTACATTCACTGGTTTTGTAATATAGTCCGATGCGCCCGACTCGATACATTTTTGCCTGTCGCCCTTCATTGCCTTGGCAGTTACTGCAATAATGGTCATGTCACGGTTCCGGTTGTCCCTCCTGATGAGTTTCATGGTTTCATAACCATCCATCTCCGGCATCATGATGTCCATCAGAACAATGTCAATTTTTCTATTTTCTTTTAAGTTCTGAATGGCTTCTCTTCCACTCTCGGCGGTAATGATATTAAGACCAAACCGTTCAAGGGCTGTGGTTAAAGCAAAAAGGTTACGCATGTCATCATCCACGATCAATACGGTTTTGCCCTTTAACACATCTTCACTCTGACAATAGGTTTCAATCACACCTCGCATGTTCTCAGGCAGATCTTTGTGAACCCTATGCAAAAACAGCGCTACCTGATCGGTCAAATTACAGATGCTGCCGGCGGTTTTCATGATGATCCTGTTGGCAAACTCGCCGATCCTCGCGCGTTCCTTTGTAGTAATGTCCTTGGCTGAATATACAATCAGCGAGGTCACGCCACCGTTCTTCTCTTCCTCCAGCTCCCTGATGATGTCCATGCCGCTGTCTTCCCCTAATATCAAATCAAGCACCACACAGTCGAAATGTTGTTCTCGTACCAGCCGCGTGGCTTCTTTGATATTGGTGGCTATGCTGATGTCCACATCGCTGCCTTCAAGGGCCTGTTTGATGTCCTGCAACTCTTTTTCGTTGTCGTCGATCAGCAGGAGGTTTTTTACTTTTTTCTCGCTGAATGCGATCATGTCGTCAAACAGCTGTTTTAAAGCTTCTTCGTTAACCGGTTTGGCCAGAAAATTTCTGGCACCTCGTTTCAGCGCGCCATCCCGGTCTTCAGCCGATGACGATGTAATGTAAAGCGGGATGTGCCGGAGCGAAAGATCATTTTTGAGCCTGTCCATCACCTTCCAGGCGTTTGTGTCCTGCAGGTTGATGTTCATTACAATGGCGTATGGTTTAAACTGCGTCACAAAATCAATTACATCACTGCCTTTGGTAGTAGCTACCAGTTTAATGTTGGCGCCATGCGCGGCTTCAAGTGCCGATTTCGAAAAATTAAGATCGTCATCGATCACAAGCAATACTTTATCGCCTGCCGTTACCGAATTTCTGTCATCACCGAGCTCATCAACAAAATATTCTTCCATCTCCGACAACTGGTAATTGGGCTCTGCGGCAGGTTTTGAAGTACCCTGCATCAGCGCCTTGGTTTTAACCTTTTTCTGTTTGTTGCGGGTATGTGTCGAAACTTTTAAAGGCAGGAACAGCGTAAATTTACTGCCATATCCTTCTTCGCTTTCGAGTTCGATTGAACCACCCAGCAGATCAGATAAACCGCGACTGATGGATAAACCCAGTCCGGTGCCTCCGTACTTGCGGCTGGTAGAACCCTCGGCCTGCTGGAATGCTTCAAAGATGATGTTTTGTTTGTCTTTTGGAATCCCGATCCCTGTATCTGAAATCTCGAACGCGATTACCGTGTCGGCCTGTTCAAGACTTGGATTAACGCTGCTCCAGTTGTGATCGGCCTTGTATATTTTCAGATCAACACCGCCTTTCTCTGTAAAACGGAAGGCGTTGGATAAAAGATTTTTCAGGATTTGGTTCAAACGTTGTGAGTCTGTTTCGATCACTTCCGGCAGATCATCGCTTGTTTCAACATTGAACTTAAGGTGTTTCGATTCAGAAATGTGGTTAAAAGTAGCGTCCACAAACCTGGTGATCTCTTCAAATGTAACAGGGGAATAATCCACCGAAATATACCCTGATTCAATTTTCGAGAGATCAAGAATATCGTTGATCAGGCGCAGCAGATCCTCGCCGCAGGCGTTGATGGTTTTGGCGTACTGAATCTGTTTTTCTGTGAGATTTTTATTATGGTTCTCAATCAGTTCATGCGCCAGGATCTGCAGACTGTTCAAAGGTGTGCGCAACTCATGCGACATGTTGGCGAGAAATTCCGATTTGTACTTGGAGGTGAGCGTCAACTGGTTGGCTTTTTCCTCCAGTGCACGGCGGGCTTCTTCCACTTCTTTGTTCTTGAGTTCCACTTCGTTTTTCTGGTTGGCAAGCAACAAAGCTTTTTCTTCAAGTTCTTCGTTGGTGTTGCGCAACACTTCCTGCTGACTTTTCAGTTCGTTGGCCAGAGACTGTGACTGCACAAGCAGTTGTTCTGTTCTTGAATTGGACTCGATCATGTTAAGCACAATGCCAATGCTTTCCATCAGGCCATCCAGGAAATCGAGATGGGTCTGGCTGAATGATTCCAGTGAAGCAAGCTCGATCATACCTTTTACCCGCCCTTCGAAAAGTACAGGAAGGATAATGATATTATAAGGTTTGGCTTCGCCCAATCCTGAATTAATAGAAACATAATTATCCGGAACATTCGAAAGCAGCATTCTTTCTTTTTTCGCGGCACATTGTCCTATCAGCCCTTCGCCAATGTCAAAGGCTTCCTGCGAACGTTTTCTTTTTTTCGCGGCAAAAGAAGCAATGAGTTTTAATGTTGAATTGCTGAATTTTTCTTCTTCTTCAAGGATATAAAATAACCCGTGCTGGGCATTTACAACCTGGGCCAGTTCGGTGAGAATGGTATCAGTTACAGAATTCAGTTCCTTTTGCCCCTGCAGCATCTGGGTAAACTTCGCCAGATTGGATTTCAGCCAGTCCTGCTCCTGGTTGCGGAGGGTAGTGGCTTTCAGGTTGGCGATCATCTGGTTGATCGTATCTTTCAGTGCTTCGAGTTCTCCTTTGGCATCCACATTAATGGTTCGCGTAAGATCGCCCTGCGTTACGGCCGAAGCTACTTCAGAGATGGCACGCACCTGTGTTGTGAGATTTGCCGCAAGCTGATTTACATTTTCAGTTAAATTTTTCCAGGTTCCTGAAGCGCCAGGTACGCTGGCTTGTCCGCCAAGATTGCCTTCGGCTCCCACTTCTCTCGCCACGGTAGTTACCTGGTCTGAAAACGTGTCGAGTGTATCGATCATCTTGTTAATGGTTTCGGTCAGCTGCGCTACTTCTCCTTTGGCTGTGATAGAAAGTTTTTGTTTCAGATTCCCCTGTGCTACGTGCGTCACCACTTCGGCAATACCACGCACCTGTTGGGTAAGGTTGGATGCCATTACATTCACACTGTCGGTAAGGTCTTTCCAGGTGCCTGCAACACCTTTTACTTCTGACTGTCCACCCAGCTTGCCTTCTGTGCCTACCTCGCGCGCAACGCGGGTTACTTCAGATGCAAATGAATTGAGCTGCTCCACCATGGTGTTAAAAGTGTTTTTCAGATCGAGGATTTCTCCCTTCACATCCACAGTAATTTGTTTGGAAAGGTCGCCGCTTGCCACCGCTTTGGTTACATCGGCAATGTTTCTTACCTGGGCGGTGAGATTGCCAGCCATCTGATTCACGCTGTCGGTAAGGTCTTTCCAGGTGCCTGCCACGCCCGGCACAAAGGCCTGTCCGCCAAGTTTTCCTTCAGTTCCCACCTCCCTTGCCACACGGGTTACTTCCGATGCGAAAGCGCGCAGCTGATCCACCATGGTGTTGATGGTTTCTTTCAGCTGCAGAATTTCTCCGCGCACATCGGCGGTAATTTTTTTCGACATGTCGCCATTGGCAACAGCAATGGTTACTTCGGCAATGTTACGCACCTGCGTGGTAAGATTACCTGCCATCTGATTCACGCTGTCCGTGAGGTCTTTCCAGATCCCCGCCACACCCTGAACATTGGCCTGGCCGCCGAGTTTACCTTCAGTGCCCACTTCGCGTGCAACACGTGTTACTTCAGACGCAAACTCGCGCAGCTGATCCACCATGGTATTTAGTGTTTCTTTCAGCTGAAGGATCTCTCCTCTTACATCTACCGTAATTTTGCGCGACATGTCACCGTTGGCAACAGCAATGGCCACATCGGCAATGTTCCTTACCTGCGCGGTTAAATTGCCGGCCATCTGGTTCACACTGTCGGTTAAATCTTTCCAGGTTCCTGCAACGCCTGGCACGTCGGCCTGACCGCCCAGTTTTCCTTCGGTACCTACTTCTCTTGCCACACGTGTTACTTCGGAAGCAAAACCACGGAGCTGATCCACCATGGTATTGATGGTATTTTTTAATTCAAGAATTTCTCCTTTTACGTCAACGGTAATCTGCAATGAAAGATCTCCTTTGGCAACAGCTGTGGTTACCTCGGCAATGTTGCGCACCTGTCCGGTAAGATTGCTGGCCATCTGGTTCACTGAGTCTGTAAGGTCTTTCCAGGTTCCGCCAACACCTTCCACTTTAGCCTGACCACCCAGTTTGCCCTCTGTTCCAACTTCCCGGGCTACACGGGTTACTTCCGATGCAAATGAATTTAACTGGCCCACCATCGTATTGATGGTGTTTTTTAATTCCAGAATTTCACCTTTTGTATCCACCGTGATCTGCCGCGACAGATCTC
The DNA here is from genome assembly GCA_964517305.1 of uncultured Akkermansia sp. GTDB lineage: Bacteria > Bacteroidota > Bacteroidia > B-17B0 > Aurantibacillaceae > Aurantibacillus. The sequence goes on along the minus strand of CAZFCR010000139.1, from coordinate 3,554 downwards.
CGTTGGCCACGGCGGTAGTAACTTCAGCGATGTTACGCACCTGACCAGTAAGATTACTCGCCATCTGGTTCACCGAATCTGTGAGATCTTTCCATGTACCGCCAACACCTTTTACCTTGGCTTGTCCGCCCAGTTTACCTTCGGTTCCCACTTCAAGCGCCACGCGGGTTACTTCTGATGAGAATGAATTGAGCTGATCCACCATGGTATTGATGGTCTTTTTTAATTCAAGCATCTCGCCCTCTACGGTAACAGTAATTTTTTTAGAGAGGTCACCGTTGGCCACCGCGGTAGTTACTTCGGCAATGTTACGCACCTGGCCGGTTAAATTACTGGCCATCTGGTTCACCGAGTCGGTGAGGTCTTTCCAGGTTCCGCCAACACCGGGCACTTTGGCCTGTCCGCCGAGTTTTCCTTCCGATCCCACTTCACGCGCCACACGGGTTACTTCCGCGCCAAATGCATTGAGCTGATCAACCATGGTGTTGATCGTATTTTTTAGTTCAAGGATTTCTCCCTCAACGTTTACAGTAATTTTTTTAGAAAGATCGCCCTTGGCTACAGCTGTAGTCACCTCTGCGATGTTGCGCACCTGGCCTGTCAAGTTACTGGCCATCTGGTTCACAGAATCTGTCAGATCTTTCCACACACCACCCACGCCACGCACCCGTGCCTGTCCGCCCAGTTTTCCTTCAGAGCCAACTTCGCGGGCCACACGGGTTACTTCGCTCGAAAATGAATTGAGCTGATCAACCATGGTGTTGATCGTATTTTTGAGTTCAAGGATCTCTCCTTTTACATCTACAGTAATTTTTTTAGAAAGATCGCCTTTTGCAACGGCCGTTGTAACATCGGCAATGTTACGCACCTGTCCGGTTAAATTGCTGGCCATCTGGTTTACGCTGTCAGTAAGGTCTTTCCAGGTACCGCCAATGCCTTTTACCTGGGCCTGGCCACCAAGTTTGCCTTCCGTTCCTACTTCACGTGCCACGCGGGTTACCTCGCTGGAAAAGGAATTCAGCTGATCCACCATGGTATTGATGGTGTTTTTTAGTTCCTGGATCTCGCCCTTTACATATACCGTAAATTTTTTGGAAAGATATCCTTTGGCAACGGCGGTGGTTACGTCGGCAATGTTCCTCACCTGCGCCGTTAAATTACTCGCCATTTTATTTACACTGTCTGTAAGATCTTTCCATACCCCGCCACCTTTTACTTTGGCCTGTCCGCCGAGTTTTCCCTCTGTACCT
>CAZFCR010000139.1:0-2294 GCA_964517305.1 uncultured Akkermansia sp. | reverse complement strand
ACCTACCTCACGGGCCACACGGGTTACTTCCATTGAAAACAGGTTCAGCTGTTTCACCATGCTGTTGACCTCTTTGGCGATCCTTAAAAACTCGCCTTGTAAAGGCACACCTTCAATAGACAGTGGCATCTCTTCAGAAAGGTCACCATTGGCAACGGAAGTAATTACATGCGCTATTTCGATGGTTGGATGGGCCAGATCTGAAATCAGTTCATTGATGGTATCAACGGAAGTGGTCCACGAGCCCCGTGAACCATCTAAACTTAACCTGTTATTGAGTTTGCCCTGTTTGCCGATGCTTTTGCCTACCCGCGCCAGCTCAACCGCCATGCGTTCATTCAGATCAATGATCTCATTGAGTGTGTCACAGATAGAGCGTTTCAGTCCCAGCTGATCGGCAGGCAATCTCACTGAAAAATTACCGTTCCTTACTTTTTGAAGAACCTGGTAAAGTTGTGCATCGCTCAGTTCAGGTACTGCGCGACCTTTACGCACAAGAATAATTTCGTCATCTGACTTTTTGCGGGAGCCATTCAGTTTAGCATGTCCATTTACGCGTTTAACCGCGGTGCCATTCTGACCACGCGGTTTGCTTGTTTTAATCTTTACACTTTTTGTGTTAGGAGGCGGAACACTTTTTGTTTTCATAGTGTTTAAGATCGGTAAGGATTGGTGTTATTATTTTTTCACAAGCCGCTTTTTATCTTTGCGCAGATGATCATTATTTTGATTGTCGCGTACATTGGTTAACTGGGCTTCGGTATATTTTTTTGGAAGGCAAAACAATTCCAGGCAAACCATGGCTTGCTGATAAAACCGCAAACGGTTGTGCCTGGAATTGTATGAGTATCAGATCAGGTTCAGTTTCTTAAGCAGTTCTTTCTTGAACTGTTCACCTATTGGTAAAGGATGTTTGCCAATGTACGCGGTGCTTTCTTCAATGTTGTCGATGTGATTCAGAGAAGTGATGTAAGACCTGTGAAGCCTGTAAAATTTGTCATGGGGAAGTTTTTCCTCAATCCCTTTGAGGGTGATATGGACAGTATACCTTTTTTCATCGGTAAAAATGTTTACATAATCGCCGAGGGCCTGAATGTATTTAATATCGTCGATCTTGATCTTGGCCAGAATGTTATTGGAACGCGCGAAAATATACTCTTTATCTTTCTGAACCGCCTGACCGTTTCCTTTATTATTGATGCTGTCGTAAAGCTCTTTTGCCCTTGAAACAGCCATGGTAAAGCGCGAAAGGCTCACCGGCTTGATGATGTAATCAGCCACGTTCAACTCAAAAGCCTCGATGGCGTAATCTTTTTTGGCCGTAATCAGGATGATGATCGGCCGTTTTTCCAGATTCTTAACCAGCTCAACGCCAGACATTCCGGGCATTTCCACGTCCAAAAACACCAGATCAATGTCTTCGGTTTTAAGCAGGTTAAATGCCTCAATCGGGCTAGAACATTCGTGTTTCAATTCAAGAAAGTCCACCTGGTCAATCATCAGCTTAATCGCTGTCCTGGCCATTTTGTTGTCGTCAACTACAATACACTTCATTTTTTTTGTTTTAAGGGTTTATTTCAATAGTGCTGAATTGTTATTTTTTTGTTTTTACATTATCTTTTCTGATTCGCTAAGACGGGGTTTTAAATAGCCGAAAATGATATATAAAATGTCATGCCAGCGCCTGTAAATTTTTTCCGGTAAATTTTCCTCATTTTGTGGAGAACAACGCTAAATACTTTATTTCCAAACCAATAAGGCTGAAAACGACCTTTTGAAAAGCATAAAAAAACCACGGCGAAAATGTCGTGGTCTTTTTTTCTTGCAAAAAATTTATTTTTTTCTGAACCATTTAACAGACTGCGAATCGGTTAACACAGGACCCGAAACATCGTCGAAAAAAAACTGAAACTGTTTGTTTCCGCCCGGCAAAAACATCAGGGTCATCTGATCTACTTCCTTTGCACTGGTTTCGCTGCCCTTAGGCGTTTGAGAATATTTAAACTCCAGCACCTCCCACGCCCCGCTCACGGTTGTTATGGCCTGATACTGACTGTGTGTGCCGGCAGGATATGCGGTCCCGGATTTTTTACCCAGTTGTATTTCAACCAGCGAACCAACCGGTGCAGTGCTGTATACTTTCATTGTAAATTTTAAGGCATCCGGATCGTAGCTCGCATATTTATCCACCTCACTGAATTTCAAATTCGGGTACAATTTAATATAATCATAACGCTGCCTGCTTCTTTTATAACCTGCACATTTTTCCGACTGGTTAACCGAATCTTTCGCCG
>CAZFCR010000138.1:2026-8221 GCA_964517305.1 uncultured Akkermansia sp. | reverse complement strand
TGTTCAGAGTCTTGCAGGCCTCGTTTACATTTTCTTAAGTTGTTACGAATATCTGAATACCAGTTACAAAGCCTCTCTTCCCGTTCAGCGTTATCCTTATTTTTCAAACCAGTTCCTGATGTTCCGGGTTTTAAAAATCTCTTTGTTCTTTGCCTTTGCTGTTTTGCTTTTTACTTCCGGAAGCCAGGTAAAGTACATTTACCCTATCTGTGTGATCATCGGCACCACAGAAGCGGTGATCTTATATTTAAAATACCGCAATTCGCTTTGTTTCGTGAACATTTACGCCAATTACCTGCTGATCGTTCAGAATCGCTTCGAAAAAGTGTTTGCCTCTGAGATCATGATCATAGAGTTCAGACACGAGATCTTTTATTTTGTGAAAAAGAACCGTAAAACGTTGCAAATCAAATTGGAACACATCAGCAACAAAGAAAACTTTGTTTATGCCATCAACGACTGGATCAACCGGAACAATGTTCTGGTAAGCGCCGAATCCAAGATCAAGATCAACGAACTGATCGCTTAAACCCCTTCAATTTCTTTCATTTTTCATTTTTAACACGCTATTAACGTGTTATTCAGTCTTTTTCCACAGGTTTTTAAGGGTAAATCACCAGAAATTAACCGGTTTTATTCACAATTGTTAAAATCTGTAGGACCACATCTAATAAAAAAAAACCCTTAACCTATTAAGATTAAGGGTTTTACGTAGCGGAATCGGGAGTTGAACCCGAGACCTCAGGGTTATGAATCCTGCGCTCTAACCATCTGAGCTATCCCGCCATTTTCGGGCTGCAAATATAAAACAATCATTCCCAATTGTCAAAACAAATAAATTTTTCCAATTCATTTGCTTTGTTCTAAAAATTTAATACATTTCACAAAATTTAAGATGTATGTCTAAAACGAAAAAGGTCGCGACTGGAAAATCCGGCAAAAAAAGCCCGGCTAAAAAGCCTGTCCGCCCCCAGAAGGTTGCAGCTAAAAAACCTGCCACACCGGTAAAAAAGGCACTTAAAAAAACCGCGGCTAAAGCCGCTCCCGCCAAAAAAAATCTCAAAGTTGCCGCTAAAAAAGTCCTTGTAAAAGTGGCTAAAAAGGTAAACAAAGTGGTAAAGAAACTGGTGGCCCCCAAGTCTGTAAAAAAAGCAGCGCCTGCTAAAAAAGCGCCCGCTAAAAATACAGTTGTTAAGACCGCGCTTAAATCATTGCCCGCCAAAAAGATCAATGGAAAACCACTGATCAATTCCATAAAGACGGATAAAAAACAATTGCCTTTAAAACCGGCCACCAATGGCAAACTGGCCAAAACCGCCTTTAAGGCTGCTGTTCCTGCAGATAAAAAGGAAGAAAAAATCCAGACACCAAAGGCGAGCACAACCGTAAAAAAACAGGAGCCTGAAAAAAAGAACGAAGTGCTTGCCATTACCAATACCATTCCGGTAAAGCAGGCCAACGAGATCTCAGCTTCTAAGATCGCCTCTATCTCTTACGCCATTACCAACCCGGTTAAAAAAACCGACTCATACGCCATCAAACCTGAGAAAGAACCCAACGGAAAATTTGAACTTGAATTTGTTGTGCATGCTTCCGCTGAGATGTTGTACGAGTTTCTTTCAACGCCCAGCGGCCTTTCTGAATGGTTTTGCGACGACTTAAACATCCGCAATGGCATCTATACTTTTATATGGGACGATCAGCTGCAACAGGCCCGGCTTTTAAAAACGGTTGACCAGCAACTGGTGCGTTTTCAGTGGGTAGATAAAACAGACGGCAGCTATTTTGAATTCAAGATCCAGCGCGATGACCTTACCAACGATATTTCTCTCATTATTACCGATTTTGCAGACTCAGTATCTGACCGTGAATCTTCCAAACTGCTTTGGAACAGCCAGGTTGAAAAACTGATGCACGTGATCGGTTCGATCTTCTAAACACAACACCAACGAAAAAAACCGGGTCAAACGATCCGGTTTTTTTGTTTTCGGAACTCTTTACTTAAAATTTAAACGTGATGCCGGCCAGGAAATTACGCGGTGCGGCGGGTGCCAGGTAGTTGTATGTTTCCCTGCTGCCATTGTAATACCAGCCAAAGGTATAACCGTTGGTTTCATAGTTCACATTGCTCAGGTTGTTGACCATCAGGCTCAGGTCTATTTGGGAAATTAACCTGGTACGGAGGGTGTAATTGATCCTCAGGTTCAGCACATCGTAAGCCGCTATCCGTCGCGAGCTGTTCATGGTGTTATCCAGATACTGTTCTCCGATATGCTTGGAAATGAGCGCGATTTCAAGATCTTTTACCGGTGTAAATGCCAGCACCACAGAAGCCACCCGGTTGGGCGAGAAAGAGATGTCGGTATTTTTGTGCTGGATCGCAAACTGTTTGTATCCATCCTGCTCGTTCTGATCTTCGTCAACGTAAGTATAAATGCTGTCAACGTATTCGGTGAAATCAGCGATTTTATTCTGTGATAGGGAAAGATTTCCGCCAACAGAAAAGTATTTCGATAAACGGGCATTGATCTCAAATTCCACCCCTCGTCTGAAACTGCTGGCCACATTCACCCTGTTGTAAGCTCCTACATCGTTCAGTTGGCCGTTCAGTACCAGCTGATCACGGTACTGCATGTTGTAAAGGTTTACAGCCGCCGAGATTTTTTTTCCGGCGTATTTAACTCCCGCTTCTATGTCATCCAGGTGTTCCGGGCGCGGGCGGCTCTGCGGCGTGCTCTGTACAAAATCATCACGGTTGGGCTCTTTGTTGGCAACTGCATAAGAGGCGTAAACGTTTACCCGCTGGTTAACATCATAACTCAGCCCCAGCTTGGGATTAAAAAACAGGTAGGTTTGTTGTTGCATGACTTCGTTTAAAAAATTATCAAAGCCGCGGAACCGGTAATCCACATGGCGCATCTGCAGGTCAACAAACACATTTAATCCGCCCAGTGGCCGGTAATTGGTTTTCAGATAAATGTTTCCATCGTTTTTATTAGCGGCATTGGAATAATACTGGTGGTTCATTTCCGCGTTACCCGCGTATTGCGCCCAGATCACCCTGCCAAAATGTTTTCCATAATAAGTATTGTATCCTCCGCCAAGAACAAAATTGAGTTTTGAAAGCGGTGTATAGTTCAGGTTAAAAATCAGTCCACTGAAATCATTGTCGAGCCAGCGGCGCCTGATCAGATCGGTTGAACTCACCGGCAATGAGTCGATACCGGTTACCGATGGCGGGGTGATGCCATAATCTTCAAAGGCTTCATCCTCTCGGTATTGTTCATAATAGCCTTTTCCTTTTGTGTAATGACCTGTAAGGTTAAAACTCAGTTTAGCTCCCAGCTGCCTGATAAAATGCAACTGGTAATTGTTCTGGTCGTAGTTATCGGTTTCATTGTTGTAATACCTTACGCGGCCATTCGCGTCGGTGTAAGCACCAATCTCGTTGTAGGTGCGGTTGCCGGCTTTGATCGAATCTTCCGGCACCAGGTTCCATACCTGGTAGGTGGTTTCTTTTCCCCTGAAATTAATGAACCGGATCACTGTTTTATCGCCATAATAGGCGCCAGTGAGGTAATAGGAATAAAGACTTGTTTGGGCGCGATCGATGTATCCATCACTCGAGATCTGCGAGGCACGGGCATCGAATGTAAATTTATTGTTCATTAACCCGGTACCCGCCGCAATTGTTTTGCGTTGTGTATTGTAAGAACCGCCGCTGAGAGAGCCCATTGCATAGGCTTTTTCGTTTAACTGGTTGGTCTGGAAATTGATAGTTGCGCCAAAAGCACCTGCCCCGTTGCTGGAAGCACCCACGCCACGTTGCACCTGGATGTTGTTGACATTGGAAGCGAGGTCGGGCATATTCACCCAGAACGTTCCCTGTGATTCAGCGTCGTTCACCGGCACACCATTAATGGTTACATTGATGCGGGTGCCATCGCTGCCACGGATACGAAGCCCTGTGTAACCAACACCGTTGCCGGCATCGGAATTGACCACTACATTGGGCAGCTCGTTCAGTAAAAACGGCGCATCCTGACCCAGGTTCTGTTTTTTGAGGGTTTCAGCATCTACATTGTTAAATGCCATACCCGTGTTTTTGTCCACACGCGTGGCATTCACCACCACCTCATCGAGTTGTTTGTTTGAATTTTCAAGCGTGATGTCAAAATTTCTGTCGCCTCTTATTTCTACTGAATCGGTTTTCTGAAGATAACCCAGACTTTTTACCGTTAACGCATATTTACCGGGATTTAAATCCGGAAAAATGTACGCGCCCTCAGCATCGGCAACCGTACTGAGTTGAGTGTTGTTGAGTGCAATGACTGCAAACGGCACAGCGGCGCCGAGATTACCGGTAACTTTTCCTTTGAGAGCATGCTGCGCGAACAGCGAATTGGCGCAGAGCAGGCCTGATAACAGCCATGCCGAGGCGAATGAATTTTTTTTCATGTTTTTAATACTTGTATTTTAATTAAACATCCCGGTACAGGGGGTGCACCGGTCTTTAATTATTTTTCCCTACGCAGGCATTACCCTGATCAGGTGTATAACAGTCAACGATGGGCGTTGTGCTGTTAACGGGTATGATCTCAGCTTCTTAAACGGCCGGCGGGATATCACTCGCTGTGGCTGATGTTTAAAAGGCACCCCTTAAGACGGCACAAATGTAGAAGGTGTAAACCGATTGTGCAAAAAAAAATTTTCGGGGGAGAAAATAATGAACAGTTTTGCAATACAGATAATGGAACATAAAAAAAGAATAGCGGTGATCGGAAGTACCGGCAGCATTGGTACTCAGGCGCTGGAAGTGATACGGGAAAATCCGGAAAAATTTGAAGCGGAAGTACTGGTTGCGCACAGCAATGCGGATCTGCTGATCAACCAGGCGCTGGAGTTCAGTCCAAACGCCGTTGTGATAGGCGACGAAAAAAAATACCAGCAGGTAAAAGAAGCGCTTCAGCCGCATGACATTAAAGTTTTTGCAGGCGGCAAAGCGGTTGAACAGATCGTTGAAATGGAAACGATAGACATGGTGCTGGCCAGCATTGTTGGTTACGCGGGCCTTGCGAGCACCATCAACGCCATCAGGCATAAAAAACCAATCGCGCTCGCCAACAAAGAAACGCTGGTGGTGGCCGGTGAACTGGTGACCAGGCTCGCCCTCGAGAACGGGGTGAACATTTATCCCGTTGACAGCGAACATTCCGCCATCTTTCAATGCCTTGCCGGCGAATGGGACAATAAAGTTGAGAAAATTTACCTTACGGCCAGCGGCGGACCCTTCAGGGGCCGGACGCGCGATTTCCTGGCAACAGTAAAAAAAGAGCAGGCCCTTAAACATCCTAACTGGGTAATGGGCGCCAAGATCACGATAGACAGCGCCAGTCTGATGAATAAAGGGCTGGAAGTCATAGAAGCCAAATGGCTTTTTAATCTCGCTCCTGAGCAGATTGATGTGATCGTGCATCCACAAAGCATTGTTCACAGCCTGGTGCAGTTTGAAGACGGCAGCATGAAAGCGCAGATGGGTCTGCCTGATATGAAACTGCCGATTCAATATGCCCTCGCCTACCCCTCGCGCATTAAAAATAATTTTGAGCGTTTTGATTTTCTGAAATATCCGCAACTGACCTTTGAAAAAGCGGATACGGGAGCTTTCAGAAACCTTTCTCTTGCGTTTGAAGCGCTTCACCAGGGAGGCAACATGCCCTGTGTGCTCAACGCCGCCAACGAAATTGCCGTGCAGGCTTTCCTGGAAGATAAAATCGGTTTCCTGGAGATGAGCGACCTGGTTCAGAAAACGATGGCGCAGATCGGTTATATCAAGACACCAGATTACAGTCAATATGTTGAGAGTGACCGTGAAGCGCGCGCATTATCTGCCAGCCTGCTTTAATTCACAATTATTTTTAAAACAGACCGCGGTACCCTTAATTCACACAAATAACTGTAAATTTACCCATTCGATTTTTTTTCACACAAAGACAAATATACCCGATACCCATGTTCATCAAGATTGCACAGCTTTTTCTCAGTTTAACCATTTTAGTAACACTTCACGAATTCGGCCACTTCTGGTTCGCAAAAAGATTCAAATGCCGCGTTGACAAATTCTACCTGTTTTTCGATTTTCTTTTTCCATTTGCATCCGTCATGAATTTCGCGCTCTTTAAGAAAAAGATCGGC
>CAZFCR010000138.1:0-2016 GCA_964517305.1 uncultured Akkermansia sp. | reverse complement strand
CCTTTTGGTGGTTATGTTCAGATAGCCGGTATGGTGGATGAACAAATGGACAAATCGCTGATCAACAGCGAACCGCAACCCTGGGAATTACGCAGCAAACCAGCCTGGCAGCGTCTGCTTGTAATGATGGGCGGCATCATTGTCAACCTGGTTCTGGGTGTTTTTATTTTCTGGATGGCCTTATTGGTATGGGGCAAAGAAACATTACCCATCACCAGTATTCCGCACGGTTTGATGGTTGATAGTTCAGCCTACAACCTTGGTCTTCGCAACGGCGATTTTATTACCTCCCTCGACGGGAAACCGGTTCGTTCCATCAACCGCATCCCTGTTGAGATCATCATGAACGGTGTGAGCACCATTGAAGGCATTCATGCCAATGGCGAAAAGTTCTCTATTCCGGTTGATAATACCGACCGCGGATTGATTTTAAAACGTTTAAAAAAATCGGAATTTGTGCGTCCCCGTTTTGTACCCAAGGTGCTTTACGTTGACAGTACCAGCTTTGCGGCCAACGCCAACATCCGACAGGAAGACAGGATCCTCGCTGTAAACGGCACACCGGTGAAATTTTATGACGAACTCCGTGCCCAGCTCATTGCCAATAAATCAGAGAAAGTAACGCTTACCATTCTGCGCGGCGCTGAAACGCTGAGTACCAGCTGCCAGGTGAGTGAAATGGGAACCATTGGGTTTATTCCAGCGCCGGTTGACGAGATCAAACCACTTGAACAAAAGTTCGGATTTTTCAGCGCGTTTGGTCAGGGTCTGAAGGACGGCATTGAACTGCTTGTGATGCAGGCCAAACAATTTGTGGTGTTGTTCACCGTAAAAGACGCGCATCAGCAGGTGGGTGGATTTTACACCATGGTACAACAGATGAATTCGCAGTGGGACTGGCAGCAATTCTGGATGTTTACCGGGTTTTTATCGCTGGCCCTGGCCTTTATGAACTTTTTACCGATTCCCATGCTCGATGGCGGTTACATCATGTTTATCTTATGGGAGATGATCACCGGCAAAAAAGTGTCGGATCAGGTTATTTATTATGCTAACAATGTTGGACTGTTTATTGTATTGGGTCTGATGATCTACGCAAACACAGACTGGCTCCGGAATTAAACGCGAATGACAGGCAGATATCTTTTTATAACTCTACTTTTAGGCGCGATGGGCTTTTCATCTCATGCGCAGACCAAAACAAGAACCGAAAAAGAAAAAGAAGAACGCGAAGCCTCGCCCGCAAAAAAATACAAGGTCATGCTCATTCCATTCGAACCCAGGTTGTACATGGGCGAGATAGATCATCACATCCATTCAGAAACCCGCCTTTCTTCAAAAGAGATCAAACACCGTTTCAGGGATGGATTGAATGAACAACTTCAGAAAGCGTTTAAGAGCAAAGGATTTTCCACGCTCGATCTGATGGACGATACCTTAAAATACAAAAAGGACATTGAGGGGATTTATCAATACGTTGCGTATGATTATCTGAAAGTTCCACAACAGGATCCCTACTCTCCGCCAGTTCGCGAAAAGAAGGAAAAAACAATCGAAAAAGGTCAGCTGAACGTAGAAACCAACAGCGACGCGCGTTTTATGAATGCCAGGGTAACCAATGCCAAAGTAGTTCCCCTGCTCTATGGGAAATACAAAACCAACGTTTATGTTTTTATCAATCAACTGGATATAAAGGCAAGTAATTCTGTTGACCCTGGCCTGCAAAACAGTGGCGCTTCGAAACGACGGATTGTTGTGCATTACACTGTTTATTCACTTGATGCAAAACAGATCAATTCAGGCACGGTAGAAGAAGATTTTGATGTAGAACTCAACAACCCGAAGCGCATCATCGATAAACATTTTCAGAAAATTGCCTCTACCATTGTGCTGCGCGTTAATAAAGGGTTGATGCCACCCGTGCAGACAAAATAATCTTATTTTTTATCAAACTTTTAAGAAACAATTTTAATTATTGTTTCCTGATCCGGATGATTCCGTTTTCCTGTCTTGCTG